>JBAUWD010000553.1:0-3972 GCA_049583575.1 Nocardioides sp. | reverse complement strand
GTCGCAGGCCACGCGCGGCCCGGGCCCCCAAGGTGGCGGCGGCGACACGCATGCGCACCCTGGCGCCGTTCGCGCGGTGATCACCTTCACCAAGAACCGCGCGCACCCCTGGCACAGCACCTTGTCGTGGGACGCCAGCCGGCAGCGAGCCGACGGCACGTGGCGCGCGGTCGCCCACGACTCGTGGCGTGCGGGCTCGGGGCTGCCCGGCCGGTCGACGGAGAGGTCCTGCGTCAAGGGCCACGGCTGGCTCCCCGACGGCACCTACTCGGTGCGGCAGTACGACGACTACCACGGCACGCTGATCCACGGCCGGGCCTTCCGGCTCTCCGACAAGCGCTGCGTCAACGGCACCCTGCGCGAGCAGCTGTTCATCCACACCGAGACGGGTCCGGGGAACCGGCAGTGCGCCGACGGCCCCGGCGACCAGATCTGCCGGTGGGAGTTCCCCGAGATCAACGACTACACCTCGCACGGCTGCATCAAGCTCTCCCCGTCGGCGATCCTGGCGCTCACCACCGACTACCACCGCTTCTTCCGCCGCGGCGTCGTCTACCCCCGCTCCCGCGTCCACCTGCTCGTCCGCTGAGTCGGCGCAAAGAGACGTCGGATTCTCGCCGAGTCGGCGCAAAGACACGTCGGATTCTCGCCGAGTCGGCTTGTGACAACTCGGCGTGGAAGCGCACAGCCCGCCCGGACGTGGTCCGGGCGGGCTGGCTGCAGGTGATGCCGAGGTGGCTCGGCTGCGAGCCCCGGGGGCAGCCCTGCGACTCGAACTACCGGGTTGCGAGGTCGTCCTCGGCCGGGGTGGCCGGCTCGTCGACCGGCGCCGGGGCCGGAGGGGACGCCGGAGTGCCCGGGTCCTCGCCGATCACGACGCTGCGCTGCTTGGACACGTAGACCGCGACCGCGATCCCGAGTGCGGCGGCGACCGCGATCGCGATCCGCAGCGCGTCGTGCTGGTGAGCGCCGTACGTCATCTTGACCACGGCGGACACGATCAGCAGCGAGACGAGGTTCATCACCTTGAGCAGCGGGTTGATGGCCGGGCCGGCGGTGTCCTTGAACGGGTCACCCACGGTGTCGCCGATGACGGTCGCGGCGTGTGCGTCGGAGCCCTTCCCGCCGTGGTGACCGTCCTCGACCAGCTTCTTCGCGTTGTCCCAGGCGCCGCCGGAGTTGGCCAGGAAGATCGCCATCAGCGTGCCCGTCGCGATCGCGCCCACGAGGAAGCCGGCGAGCGGTCCGATGCCGAGGCCGAAGCCGACCGCGATCGGGGCCAGGATCGCCAGGAGACCCGGTGTCGCCAGCTCACGCAGAGAGTCCTTGGTGACGATGTCGACGACCTTGCCGTACTCCGGCCGCCCGGTGCCCTCCATGATCCCGGGGATGTCGCGGAACTGGCGGCGTACCTCGAAGACCACCGCGCCCGCGGCGCGGCCGACGGCGTTGATCGCCAGACCCGAGAAGAGGAACACCGCGCTCGCGCCGAGGATCACGCCCACGATGAGCTTGGCGTCGAAGATCAAGAAGCCGTTGGCGAAGGAGGTCTGCTCCGAACCGGTGGCCGAGGCGCCGTTGAACGCCTCGATCGCCGACTGGGTGTACGACGCGAACAGGGCGCTCGCGGCGAGCACCGCGGTCGCGATCGCGATGCCCTTCGTGATCGCCTTGGTGGTGTTGCCGACAGCGTCCAGCTCGGTCAGGATCTGCGCCCCTTCCGGGCTCACGTCGCCGGACATCTCCGCGATGCCCTGGGCGTTGTCGGAGACCGGCCCGAACGTGTCCATGGCCACGATCACGCCCACCGTGGTGAGCAGACCGCAGCCGGCCAGGGCGACGGCGAACAGCGCCACCGACCCACCGACCAGCGCGGCGATGAAGACCGCGGCGCCGATCACGATCGCGGTGTAGACCGCCGACTCGAACCCGACCGAGAGGCCCGACAGGATCACCGTGGCCGGGCCGGTCAGAGACGTCTTGCCGACGTCCCTGACCGGGCGGTAGTCGGTGCCGGTGAAGTACCCCGTCAGCGAGAGGATCGAGGCCGCCAGGACGATGCCGATGACGACCGCGGCGGCGGCCACCATCCGCGGGCTCGCGCCCGCGGTGTCACCGGAGGCGTTGGCCAGGTCGGCCCAGTGTCCCGGGAGGTAGACGAAGGCCAGCACCACGCACGCCACGGCGCTGATGGCCGCCGAGATGTAGAAGGCGCGGTTGATGGTGACCAGGCCGTTCTCACCGGCTCGGGGCATGCAGAGGTAGATGCCGGCGACCGCGGTCAGGGCGCCGATCGCCGGGATCAGCAGCGGGAAGACCAGCCCCTTGTCGCCGAAGGCCTGCGAGCCGAGGATCAGGGCGGCGACGAGGGTCACGGCGTACGACTCGAAGAGGTCGGCGGCCATGCCGGCGCAGTCGCCGACGTTGTCACCGACGTTGTCGGCGATCGTGGCGGCGTTGCGCGGGTCGTCCTCGGGGATGTTCTGCTCGACCTTGCCGACGAGGTCGGCCCCGACGTCGGCGGCCTTGGTGAAGATGCCTCCGCCGACACGCATGAACATCGCGAGGAGGGCGGCACCGAAGCCGAAGCCCTCGAGCACGTGCGGCGCCTTGTCGCGGAAGATCAGCACCACGATGCTCGCGCCGGCAAGGCCGAGGCCGACCGTCAGCATGCCGACCATGCCACCGGTTCGGAAGCCGGTCTTCATCGCGGGGTCGCGGCCCTCCTCGTTGGCGGCAGCGGCGACCCGCAGGTTGGCGCGCACCGCGAGGTTCATGCCGAGGTAGCCGACGGAGGCCGAGAAGCCGGCGCCGAACAGGAAGAACACGGAGCGCCCGATCCGCACACCCCAGTCGTCGGCGGGCAGGAGCATCAGGGCGAAGAAGGCGATCCCTGCGAACACCGCGAGGGTGCGGAACTGCCGCGTGAGGTAGGCGTTGGCCCCCTCCTGCACCGCGTGCGCGATGTTCTTCATGTTGTCGGTGCCTTCGCCGGCGGCAAGGACCTCCTGGCGGAACATGTACGCCATCGCGAGCGCGCCGAGCGCGATCAGGAGGACGACGATGACCAGGACGAGGTTGCCCCCGGAGAGTTGCACGACGGCGGGACTGATCCCGGTCATGGATTTCCTCCTGGGAATGCTGTCTGCTGACGAACGCCGCGGATTGTGCCATGCGCCCCCGGGATCATGTCAGACAGCAACGCCGCAACCCACATCGGGTGCACGCGCCCGGCGGGCTCCGCCCGGACGTGGGCGGCGTACGCCGCCGGGGAGGATCAGCTCGCGGCCAGGGCGTCCTCGGCCGTGTCGTGGATGACGAACACCTTGGCCAGACCGGTGATCCGGAAGATCTTGAGCAGGCGGTCCTGGTTGCACACGAGCTGGAGCGAGCCCTCGTGCGCCCGGACCTTCTTCAGCCCCCCGACCAGGACGCCGAGCCCCGTCGAGTCGAGGAACTCGACCTCGGACATGTCGATCACGAGGTGGTACGTGCCGGCTGCCACGAGCTCGGTGATCTGCTCACGCAGGCGAGGCGCCGTGTAGACGTCGATCTCGCCCGCAACCGAGACGACCGTGCGACCCCCGGCCTCGCGCGTCGTAATCGTGAGATCCACCATGCTCTCCTGAGCTCCCGTTCAGGCGGCGGGTGCCTGCGGGCCCCGACCCCGGTCAGGGTCATCAAACCACGGTCCGGCGGGTCATGGAGAATATCCCCAGGCTCCCGTCCGGCAGCGTCGGCGGCCTTTGCGAGACTGCACCCGTGGTGGGTGTCGTGCACCGGACGGTCGACAGCTCCGACGACAGCGCCCCCACGGCGCGCGACACGACCGTGGCCGCACTCGGGCTGAGCCTCGCCGACGGCCCCGGACGCGCGGACTCCCTGCGTCACCTACGCGTCCTGCCGCGCCGGGCCGCGCGTACGACGACGTGGCCGGCGTGGGCGCACCCCGACGTGGTGGCAGCCCTGCGC
>JBAUWD010000552.1:0-1706 GCA_049583575.1 Nocardioides sp. | reverse complement strand
AGGCCGCAGTCCTCGCGGGTGTGGTGCTGGTCGGCGCCGCGATCGCCGCCGGTACGACGACCACCACCCTGCTGCGGCCGATGGGGCTCGTCGGCGGCTGGACCGAGGCGCCGCCGGCCGACCTCGGTCTGCGTCCGTGGACCCTGGCGCTCGCCGTCCTGGCCGTGGCCGTGGTGACCGCCGTGTCGAGCGCCGTCGTGTTCACCCGTTTCGGCCGCCAGGCGCGGCCCGCTGCCCTGAGGGCGGCCGAGAGATGACGCGCCCGGTGACCCGTCTGCGCTGGCTGCTCGCGACGGCCCTGCGCGGGCTCTGGTCGCGCCGGGTCCTCAGCGCCGGATCGCTGCTGCTGACGGTGATCGCGATCGCGTCCGCGGTCGTGGGCCCGAGCTACCAGGTCACGGCGGCCGACTCCTTCGTGATCGAGCAGCTCGCCGCGGAGCCCACGGTCAACACCGGTCTGACGTTCGACTACCGGCCCACGGACGGGGAGAGCCCCGACACCGCGATCGCGAGCGCGCTCGACCAGGCCCAGCACGAGTCGGGATCGGCGTACCTCCCGGGGCACGCGATCCTCTGGGACCCCCTGCCGCGCGCCGTCCTCCCGCACTCTGCGGTCCCCGCGCTGCCGACGCTCGTCTCGGCCCCCGGTGCGTGCGCGCATGTCGAGCTCCGGGGTCGCTGTCCCACCAACCCCGGAGAGGTCGCGGTGCTCCGGGCCGACGCGACGACGTACCGGCTGCACCTCGGCAGCCGGCTCGCGCCGTACGGCGACACGACGTCGTTCACGGTCGTCGGGATCTACCGTCCACCTGCCCGGGACGACGGGTTCTGGTTCAGCCTGGGCAGGCTCGAGACCATCCCACCCGGGCCTCGCGGCGGCGTGGCCAGACCCGCGCCCTGGCTGACCCCTCAGGTGACGGTCGGGCTGCGTCACGATCCGTGGTACGTCACCGTGGACCAGCGACTCGCGGTGACTCCCCGGCTCACACCGGGCGACGCCGCCGCGGCGGCACACGACGCCAGGGCCGTCACTCGGGCGGCCGGCCACCACGGGTTGCCGACGGGTCTGAGGCTGGAGCCCGGCAACGCGCTGCCGTCGATCGTGCACCGGCTCCTCGCACGCAGGGGAGTGGCCCGCGCGACCGTCGAGCCCGCCGTCCTCTCCCTGGTGCTGGTCGCGCTCGTCCTCCTCTCGCGGCTGCTGGCGGCCGCCATGGGTCTGCGGCGCGGCGAGCTCGCGCTGGCCTCGCTGCGCGGCTACGGCCGCAGGCAGCTGTGGTTCCTCGGGATGCTCGAGCCGCTGCTGATCCTCATCGCGGCCATCCCGGGCGGCGTCCTGCTCGGCTACCTCACCTCGCGCTACCTCGCCCATCGCTGGCTGGTGCCCGGTCTCCCCGTGCCGTTCGTCCTGGCCAGCGGCCTGGCCGTCGTCGCCGTGGCGCTGGTGACCGGAACGGTGGCGGCCGTCGTCGTGCGCGACGCCGTGAACGAGCCGCTCAGCTCGCAGATCGCGGGTGTACGACGGCCCACCCGCGCCGGCCGGGGGATCTTGATCCTCCGGCTGGCTCTGGTCGCGGCCGCGCTGGCCGCCCTGGTCACGGCGTGGAGCCGGAGCCGGCCGAAGGCACCCGACGCGACCGACCTGGCGCTCCCGATGCTGCTCGCGATCGCGGTCGGGCTGCTCTGCAGCCTGCTCGTGCTGGGGC
>JBAUWD010000551.1:0-3139 GCA_049583575.1 Nocardioides sp. | reverse complement strand
GCCCACGACACCCGCGTGGTGGGCCACCCGGGCGGGGTCGATCGTCTCGCCACGCTCGACCAGCGCGGCGAGCGCCCGCCGGTGCAGCGAGAGGGCGAGGTCGGGCGGTAGGGACTCCTCGATGCTGGCGCGCGCGATCTCGTGCCGGAACCGCACGGTCTCGCGGTCGGCCCGGAGCATCCCGGAGGCGAGGCACTGCTCGAGGCCGGCCAGCGACAACGGGGCGATGGCCTCGAGCAGCCACAGCTCCGCCCGTGCCGGCACCACGGCGACCGCCTCGAGCAGACGTCGCGTCAGCGGAGGCAGCCGCGCGGCCCGGGCCAGGACGGCATCGCGGACGGTGTCGGGGGCACCGTCCGTGCCGGCGGCCAGCACCTCGGTGACGAAGAACGGGTTGCCACCCGTGAGCCGGTACAGCTCCTCCGCGTCGACGGGCTGACTGCTCGCGAGGAGGGCGACCCCGGCCGGCGAGAGCGGCGGAAGGCCCACCCGATGCACGCGTCGCCCGGTGGCCAGCTCGCCGAGCAGGACCCGGAGCGGGTGCGTCCGCGACAGCTCGTCGTCGCGGTACGTCGCGAGCACCAGCGCCGGCACGCGGCGCAGCCGCCGGGCCAGCACGCGAAGCAGGTCGAGGGTCGCCTCGTCGGCCCAGTGCAGGTCCTCGAAGACCAGCACCATCGGCTCGCCGACCGCCCCGGCCAGGGCGTCGACGAGGTCGCCGGGACTCGCGCCCCTCTCCACGAGGGCCGACAGGTCGCCGCCGAGCTCGCCGCCGAGCTCGGCGGCGAGGTCGAGGAGCGGACCGTGGGCACGCGGCGTACGCAGGTGTTCGGACCCGCCGACGACGACACGTACGGCGCAGCGCGCGGCGAGCGCGTGGACGAGCGACGTCTTCCCCGCGCCCGCCTCGCCACCAACGAAGACCAGTACGCCCTCGCGCTGCTCGACGACCTCGGCGAGGCGTTGTGCCAGCACGTCGAGCTGCTCCGACCGCTCGATCAGCGCCTCGGGCCGCTCCCCCGTCATCGGGCCAGGGTGGCACAAGCGCGTGGTCGCCGTCGCGTCGGATGTGCCAGGCTGGGGCGGTGATCACGCGCGGCCTGGCGGAGGCCCTGCGAGCCGCCGGGCTGTCCTGGCAGCCGGCGAACGGCGACCGGTTCCTCGTGCCCGATCGTGACCTCGACGAGCAGGTGTTCGTGATCAGCGACATGGTGATCGAGAACCTCCGGCTGCCACGCGGACAGCACGTGCTGGCGTTCAACGGCACCACCGAATGGGCACTCGACAGCCTCGATGCCTCCGAGGCCGTCTGGCTGCCGCGCGAGGACCAGCTGCGCGACGCCCTGGGCGAGGCGTTCATGTCGCTGGAGCTGCTCGCGGGCGAGACCTCGGGCTTCGCGGTCACGCTCCTCGTCGGTGACCGCGAGCAGCGGTTCGTCGACGTGGACGTCGAGGACGCCTATGCCCGGGCCGTGCTGGCGCTGCTCGAGTCGGCCCGCTAGCGACCCGAGTAGTTCGGCGCCTCGACCGTCATCTCGACGTCGTGCGGGTGGCTCTCGGCCAACGATGCCTGGGTGATCCGGACGAACCGGCCCTTCTCCTGGAGCTCGGCCACGGTCCGCGCTCCGACGTAGAACATGGACTGGTTGAGCCCGCCGAGGAGCTGGTGGGCGACGGCGGCGAGCGGACCCCGGTAGGCGACCTGACCCTCGATGCCCTCGGGCACGATCTTGTCGTCACTGGCCACCTCGGCCTGGAAGTAGCGGTCCTTGGAGTAGGACTTCTTGCCGCGGCTCGACATCGCGCCGAGAGAGCCCATGCCGCGATAGGCCTTGTACTGCTTGCCGTTGACGAAGACCAGGTCTCCCGGCGACTCCTCGCAGCCCGCCAGGAGAGCGCCGACCATGACGGAGTCCGCACCGGCCACGATCGCCTTGGCGATGTCTCCTGAGTGCTTCAGGCCGCCGTCGGCGATCACGGGTACGCCGGCCGGCCGGGCCGCGAGCGCGGCCTCGTGGACGGCCGTCACCTGGGGCACGCCGACGCCGGTGACCACGCGCGTCGTACAGATGGCACCCGGGCCGACGCCCACCTTGACCGCGTCCGCGCCCGCGTCGATGAACGCCTGGGCACCCTCGCGGGTCGCGACGTTGCCGCCGATCACCTGCACGTGCCGCGTGGCCGGGTCGGACTTCAGCCGCTGGACCATGTCGAGCAGCAGCCGGACGTGGCCGTGGGCGGTGTCGGCGACGAGCACGTCGACCCCGGCCTCGACCAGCGTGGTCGCCCGCTGCCAGGCGTCGCCGAAGTAGCCGATCGCGGCGCCGACGAGCAGCCGGCCGTGCGCGTCGTACGACGCGTCGGGGAACTGCTCGCCCTTGACGAAGTCCTTGACCGTGATCAGCCCGCCCAGCCGGCCCTCGTCGTCGACGAGCGGCAGACGCTCGCGCTTGTGCTTGCGCAGCAGCAGCGTCGCCTCGTCGCGGGAGATGCCGAGCGGGCCGGTGATCAGCGGCATCGGGGTCATGATCTCGTCGACCTTGGTGCTGGCCCACTCCGCGACCGGGGTGAAGCGCAGGTCGCGGTTGGTGATGATGCCGAGCAGCTGCTGGTCGACGTCGACGACCGGGAGGCCGGAGACGCGGTACTCGCCGCAGATGCGGTCGAGGTCCTCGAGCGTCGCGTCGGGGCCGATCGTGACGGGGTTGGAGATGATGCCGGTCTGGGTGCGCTTGACCAGGTCGACCTGGTAGGCCTGGTCGTCGATCGAGAGGTTGCGGTGGAGCACGCCGATGCCACCCTCACGGGCCATCGCGATCGCCATCCGGCTCTCGGTGACGGTGTCCATCGCGGCGCTGACCAGCGGCGCCTTGAGGGAGATCTCCCGCGTCAGCCGGGTCGTGGTGTCGATGTCGGAGGGCGCGGTCTCGGAGTACCCCGGGAGCAGCAGCACGTCGTCGTAGGTGAGCCCCATCGGGGCGAACTTCTCGGGCAGCTCCTGGGGTGTCTCCACTCCCTCATGCTACCGGCGGCCCACCCGCCCTCCCGGTCAGCCCAGCCTGCCGAGTCGGCGCAAAGAGACATGGAGAAATCACCGAGTCGGCGCAAAGAGACACGAGAAGCGCGCCGAGTCGTCACG
>JBAUWD010000550.1:0-18791 GCA_049583575.1 Nocardioides sp. | reverse complement strand
CGTACCGCCTCAGTTCGGGCTCCCACCACCCGGCGCCGATCACGCGCAGCCGCAGGCCGGGCCGGCGGGGTGCCAGCCGCTCCACCACGTCGACGGCGTGCTCCAGCTGCTTGTGGGGCACCAGCCTGCTCAGCGTGCAGAGGGTGAGGGCCGACGCGTCCGCCCGTCGCCGGGGGCGGCGCTCCGCGCCGTTCGCCACGACGTGGACGGACGACCGGGGGACGCCCAGGGCGACGAGGTCGGACTCCGTCGCGTGCGAGACGGTCAGGTGGGGGAGGCGTCGGTAGAGGCGGATGGTGGTCCGTTCGACGGCCCACCCGAGGCGGCCGCGCCAGCCGGGGTAGATCATCCGCCACTGCTCGCGGTGCAGGTGGTGCACCAGCGGCACCGTTCGACGCCGGCGGAGCAGACCGGCTCCGAACGGGATGCCGTTGACCACCTCGACCACCACGTCACTGCGGCGACCGCGGCCGAGGGTGACGTGGGCCAGCCCGCGCGGGTAGACCGTCAACCGCCCGCCCCGGCGCCGGAACCGGACGCCGTCCCGGGTCTCGTCGCCGGGAGCTCCGTCGTACGCCGCACAGCAGATCGTGACCTCGTGCCCACGGCCCGCCAGCCGCCCGGCGATGTGCTCGATGTACTCCTCGGACCCCCCGCCGTCTGGGTGCCCGGTGTCGCGCCAGGACAGGATCGTGATCCGCACGACGTCAGCCGCCCGTGAGCGGGATGCCGGCCGACCGGGCCAGGTCCTCGCACAGCGACATCGGGAGCCCCGGCTCCTCCTGGAGGCTGAGCCCCAGCGCGGCCAGGCCGGCCCGGTCGTTGCGCACGGTCAGCAGCGCCGGCCGGGAGTTCCACTGGGTGTCGAAGTAGGTCGAGGGCAGGAAGCCCGCGGGACCACCCGGCGTGCTCACGAACTGGAAGTACCCCACTGCGATCAGGTCGCGGACCCCGAGCCGGACCCCGCCCTCGGTCGGCATGTCGAACCACGCGCCGACGGCCCTCCCCGTGCCGTTCCACGCGACGAAGCGGAGCTGTCGCCGGGCGTTGACCTCGATCCGGACGCCCTCGCGGGCGTTCCCGGCGACGTGGACCAGGGTCGACCGCCCCGGGTGGAGCGTGCCGGTCGGCGTCAGCCGGAGCACCCGGTCGCGGTCCTCGACCGGCACCCACGGGTCGTACTGGTCGCCGGTGTTGACGTAGAGCGTCTGGCAGTTCCCGACGATCGCCAGGTCGTCGGTGTGGCCGCCGGTCGGCGGGGCGTCGACCTGGCTGACCAGCCGAGCCTGCGCGCCCGGGCTCACGTCGTGCTGCCACTGGACGTAGCGCTGGAGCAGGCCGCCGCGGTGGACGAACGCCTCCATGGTGGTGCCGATCGACATCTGGGCCAGGATCGAGAACGCGGACCCGATGCCGAGCACGGCCAGGGCGGGCGCGCGCCACGACGGCCGGCGGCGTACGAGCCCGCACAGCAGCGCGGTGACGACCGCCGCGCCGAGCACCAGGGCGGGGACGAACTCGGTGGCGTAGCGGGCGGAGTAGTAGCCGTAGCCCATCACCCCGCCGGTGAGCAGGATCGAGACCAGCATCGGCATCCGGAGCAGGGTGAGCTCGCGGCGTGCCCGAGGGCGGAACACCGCCCCGAACGCGACCAGGAACATCAGGAGGAACAGCGGCATGAACGACGTCGCGCTGCCGGTGCGGTAGCTCTGGTCGACGAAGGCCCCGTTGTACGACGGGGCCGGGTGCGCCGGCAGGGTGATGAAGGGGAAGTAGTCGGTGAAGCGGATGCCGTCCGGCCGCAGGTAGGCCATGAACGACGTGGTGAAGAACTGCGGCCCGGTCAGGCCCCCGCCGTTCGCGGCCAGGGCCGCACGGCGGTGGGCGTTGAGCTGGGTCCAGACCTGGTCCTGCAGCGGGAAGATGTAGACGGTGCCGAACTTGTACTCGTTGACCGCGATCGACAGCAGGAGCGGAACGACACCGGCCAGCAGCACCCGCCACCACAGTGGGTCGCGGGCCGCCCGGTCGGGCCGGAACCTCATGAAGACGGCGACCGCGGCCACCACCAGGCACAGCGACCAGCCCTCGGTGGCCCGCGACCCGACGCTGAGCAGTGCGAACACGAAGAGCCACCAGGTGGCGTGCCGGCTGGGCTCGCTGAGCAGCCGCACCAGCCAGTAGATGCCGCCGAACACCGACGCGACCGCCCACATGTACGCCTCGTGGTACACCCAGGGCTCGGCGGCGTCGAAGGTCAGGAACGTGCCGCCGGTCGCCGCCGCCAGGAAGACCGCGACCAGCGAGGCGGTGGTCCGGGTGACCTCGTCGGCCCCGGTCAGCAGAGGGACCAGCAGCCAGATCAGCTTCACCACCATCACCGAGAAGACGGTCCAGGCCACCGCCATCGAGAGCAGGGTCAGCCGACCGTCGTACTCGTGGGTCGTCAGCAGGACCGGGAGGCGGAGCAGGGCGGGCCACGGCGGGAAGTACATGAACGTCTTGCCGGCGTGCACGAAGCCCTCGATGCCGAGACTGCCGTCGGGGAGGTCGAGATGACCGTCGAGGAGGCGGCGGGCCTGCTGGTCGTAGAACCCCGAGAAGTAGCCGGTGGCGAGGGCCGTACGGGTGAGGCTGAAGGTGTAGTCGAAGAGGGTGAGGAAGAAGGCGAGGCCACCGACGAAGAGCCCTGCGGTGGTACCGACGAGTCTGTTCCGGTCCGTGCCAGGTGCCGGGATCACATCACTTCCAGGCGGTACAGGAACTGGTACCCGAACAGGCGCGGCCACACCCGCGTTGCGGCCCGGTCGCCCTTGGCGGCGCCGGCGGCGAGGCGCTCGCGCCAGCGCGAGCTGCCGGCCGCGAGCATGTCGAAGGGCGTGCCCACGGTGGTGCGCTCGGTGATGATGAGCCCGCAGCTGCCGATCAGGGCCTCGATGGAGTCGCGGGTGAAGAAGCGCAGGTGCCCGCGGTCGAGCGGACCGCGCTGGTCGTAGTCGAACCTGCCCAGCGTGGTGCGCCCACGGGGGTACCAGTGCCCGAAGTTCGGGACCGACACCAGGATCTCGCCGCCCGGCTTCAGTGCCCGGACCAGCTCGTTGAGCAGCGAGTGCGGCTCGACCACGTGCTCCAGGATGTCGCCCGCGACCACGACGTCGTAGGCGCCGGCGAGGGCCTCGGGGAGCGGTTCGTTGAGGTCGGCCTCGATGAAGGAGTCGACGCGCTGCGCGACGCCGTCGAGCTTCTGCCGGTCGAGCCCCGTCACGACGTGACCCTGCCGGCGCGCCAGGTCGGCGAAGCGGCCGTCGAAGCAGCCGGCGTCCAGCACCTGGGAGGCCGGTCGCTGGGAGAGCCAGCTGAGCAGGACGGCGTGGGACCCGTAGTCGCTCTTGAGGGCGTAGGTGTCGGTCTCCGTCGAGGAGACTCCGCCGCCGAAGCCGTGGACGTTGGCCCAGTGCCGGAGGACGTCGAGGCTGACGTCGCGGGCATAGGCCATCCCGTTGACGTAGCAGATCTCGTCGCCGTAGTAGGTCGGGATCGGGACCTCGACGATGCGCTTCTCGGCGGCGATCAGGCCCAGGATGATCTCGGTGTCGAAGTCGAAGCCGTCGGAGTAGCCGGCCAGCGGCAGGTCGGTCAGCGCGTCGACGCGGTAGGCCCGGTAGCCGCTGTGCCACTCCGTGAGCCGCGCACCGGTCAGGCGGTTCTGGAAGGTGGTGAGCACGCGGTTGCCGAGGTACTTGTACGCCGGCATGCCGCCCGCCCGCGCCTGGCCCCGGACCATCATCCGCGAGCCGAAGACCGCATCGGCCTGGCCGGACGCCAGTGGCGCGACCAGCCGCTCGATCTCCTCGGGTGCGTACTGCCCGTCCGCGTGCAGCAGCACGACGATGTCGAGGCCGTGCTCCGCCGCCCAGGCGTAGCCGGCCTTCTGGTTGCCGCCGTACCCCAGGTTGTGCTCGCGGCGGACGACCGTGATCGGGAGCGACGAGGCGGCCTGGACGGCGAGCCCCACGGCGTAGGTGTCGTCGGTGCTCGCGTCGTCGCAGACCATCACGTGGTCGACGGTCGCGGCAAAGGACTCCGGGAGGCGGGCCAGGGTCCTCGCCAGCGTGCTGGCGGCGTTGTAGGCCACGACGAGGACGCCCACCCGAGGGGTGGGTGGAGTCCCGGGCTCCGTCGCTCCCGCTTCCGGCGTGCTGAGCACTCCTGAGCCTCCCTCGCTCCAGAATGGGCAGGAGTGTATCCACATGCCGCGGTCGCCACGGGCGACGTTCCCCTGCGTGGCATCATTCGCCCATGACCGACCTGACCCTCGTCGACCTGGCGCGGCTGCGGAGCGATCTCGACGTCTCGGCGAAGGAGTACGCCGCGGCGGAGCCCTTTCCCCACATCGTGATCGACGGCGTGCTGCGGGCCGAGGCCTTCGCCGCCGCCGTGACGGACTTCCCCGGCATCCACGACGAGTTCTGGAAGGGCTATCTCCACGTCAACGAGACGAAGTACTGCAACGTCCACCCGGACACCTGGGCCGACAGCCTGCGGCAGATCGCCCGGGAGCTCACCTCGCCGGAGTTCGTGGCGTACCTCGAGGAGCTGACCGGCATCCAGCGGCTGATCCCCGACTGGTCGATGGACGGCGGTGGTCTCCACCAGACCCTGCGCGGCGGCCACCTCAACATCCACGCCGACTTCACGACCCACCACGTGCACGAGCACTGGGCCAGACGGGTGAACATCCTGCTCTACCTCAACGACGAGTGGCACGACGACTGGGGCGGCCAGCTCGAGCTCTGGGACGGCGACATGACGGCCTGCGTGGACCGCGTCACCCCGGCCGGAAACCGGATGCTGGTCTTCACGACCTCCTTCGACAGCTTCCACGGTCACCCCGACGGGCTGACCTGCCCGCCCGACCAGGCCCGCCGCTCGATGGCGCTCTACTACTTCACCGAGGAGGAGGCGCCGGTCCGGCGTGCCACCCACTACCGCGCCCGCCCCGAGGAGGGCACCGCTCGCCGGGCCGCGATCGCGGCCGACCGGGTCGCACTCGATCTGTACGACCGCGTGAAGCGCCGTCTCGGCATCACCGACGAGACCGCGCACCGGATCCTCGGGCGCTTCCACTCCCTGCGCGGGCGAGGGAAGTGACGGGCGCGTCGACTCACCACGTACGGAGTCGACGGCTGTCCACGCAGACCCTCCGCGCGCACGGTCGGCTGAGCCGTGACCACGCGCTGCTGGCCGTCCTCGGCGGGGGCGCGGCGGTGCAGGCGGTCGTCGCCCTCCGGCTCGCGCGTCACAGCTGGTTCGGTGTCGACGCGGTCAACTACCTGACCACCCGGGGGCCCGTGCCGAGCGCGAACGAAGGCCTCCTCGCGCCGTACGGCGGGCACTGGCAGACGATCCCGCTGCTGGTCTACCGGCTGCTCTTCCAGGTGTTCGGGATGGAGTCGTACCTGCCCTACGTGGCGGTGGCGCTCGCCTGCCACCTCGCGATCACGTTCGTGCTCTACGCGCTGCTCCGGAGCGTCGGCGCGAGCCCGTGGACCGCTGTCCTGGTCGCGTGGCTGGTGCTGTTCTACGGCGCCGGCGCCGAGGCCTTCATGTGGGACGCACCCATGGTGCTGACGTCCTCCTTGCTGCTGGGGCTCGTGGCTGCGCTCGTCATGGTGCGGCGGCGGTTCTCCGGCCGCAGCCGGGTCGTCGCGGCGGTGCTCCTGCTCGCCGCGGTGATGTGCTCGGGCACCGGCCTGGCGGCTGCGGTGATGGTCGGCCTCTTCGCGTTCTTCCGGGCCGGGCCGCGGGCGGCCGCACTGGTCAGCGGGCCGGCGGTCCTGGCCTTCTCGGTGTGGTTCTTCACGGTCGGTCGGGACGGGCGCGTCCACGTGTCCGCGAGCACGCTCCCGCACGTCCCCGGGTTCGTGTGGAGCGGGGTCACCGGCTCGCTGGGCTCGGTCCTCGGGATTCCCGGCACCGGGGTGATCGTCCTGCTGGTGCTCGTCGTCGTCCTGTGCTGGCCCCACGTCCGGTCGGCCGCCCTCCGGCAGCTGGCCGTGGCGGGGTTCGCGGGCGCCCTCACCCAGCTGGTGCTGTCGTCGTTCGCGAGCCTCGTGGTCGGTGACGCGGCCGCCCGGGTCGGACGCTACGAGTACCTCGTCTGGGTCCTGATGGCCGCATCCGTCGCTCTGGGGGTCGAGGTGCTGGCGCAGCTGGTCGACGTCGGCCGCCTCGGCGCCGCCGCCCCCAGCGTTCTCCCCGTCGTCGCAGTGCTGCTGCTGGCCGCGACGACGTTGCAGGGGATCTCCAAGGAGCGTCGGTACGCCGACTTCGGTGCCGCCAGCGCGCGCCTGTACAAGTCGTGGGTGTACGGCTCGATCATGGCGGCCGACGCCGGTGAGAAGCAGCTGGTCCTCGATGCCGGCACCGGGTTCAACGGCGGCAGGTTCGAGCTCTTCGCGAGACCCGAGCTGCGCAACAGCCTGCCCGAGGGCCCGAGCACCCCCGCGAACCGGCTGGCCGCCGAGTCGGAGTACTTCGTCGACGTGACGCCCGACGACCCCGGCCTGTCCGGCCCCGCCTCGCTGGACGTGAAGGGGCTGCGCGGGAGCCTGCGCCCCGACCCGGGATGCGTGGACCTGGCCACCGACGGCACCGGCCCGGCGACGATCGACGTCCACACGCGCGCCGCCGGCGCCGAGGTAGCCGTCACCAGCGACACCACGTTCGTGACCACGCAGCTGTTCCGGGCGTTCGTGCCTTCGCCCGTGCGCGCCTGGGGGGCGGTGCCGGGACGCGTGTACGTCGCCACCACGGCTCGGGACGCCACGCTGCAGATCGTGCTCAACGGCACCGGGACGCTGATCGTCTGCCACCGGTGACCGCAGGGGTCAACGGTCGCGGCGATCCGCCTCGGCGTCGACCCTCGCGAGCATCTGGGCCGCGATCGGCCGGCTCTGCACGAGCAGCCAGTGCGGCACGCCGTCGTCGAGGGTCCGCCACGCGGGCCGTCGCAGCCAGGCGGTCACCCGGCGCTCCAGCAGCCGGTCGGCGGCGACGCAGACCGCGACCGTGGCGGCGAGTCCCACGACGGTGCGCCCCTGCCAGGTCCAGCCCGCGCCCTGGGTGTGTCGCGACACGAAGGTGAACACCTCGTAGTGCCAGATGTAGAGCAGCAGCGAGTTGCGGCCGAGCCAGGTCGCGACGCCGTTCCCCGTGACCCGGTCGACCAGGGCGTTCGACCCGCTGAGCGCGACGGCGACGAAGAAGACGACGACGTCCCACTCGAGGACGGTGCCGCCCCAACGGAGGTACGACATGTCCTCGTCGCACCAGTACAGGATCGGGACCAGTGCGACCAGCGAGCCGGCGGCGAGCCACGAGAGCGCCCGCCCCGTGATCGGGAGTCGGGCCAGCTCGGGCAGCAGGGCCGCCGCGATCACCCCGAGCACGAAGGGGTCCATCCGGACCGTCGTACGCACCAGGACCTGGAAGATGTTCTCGGTGTACGCCACGTGGAAGCGCCACCACAGGAGCACGAGGTAGAAGCCCGTGAGCGCGAAGACCAGCCCGATGCGGTGTCGGCGGAGCAGGTAGCAGAACGCCGCCATGATCACGAACGCCTGCATGTCCACGGACAGGTACCACAGGTGCCCGAAGTCCGGCCGCGACGTGACCAGGTTGCCCTGGACGTACCAGTTCCAGGTGTAGGTCAGCACATGGAACACCGAGGACCCGGTGTCGGCGTGCCAGCTCGCGGTCGAGCCGTCGAGCGACGTCAGGGCCACCGCGACCAGCAGGAACAGCCACAGGCTGGGACCCACCCGCGCCACCCGGCGGACGAAGGCGGTGTCCGGACGCATCGACGCCAGCGGCCGGCGGGCGGTCAGCGACCGGAACATCAGGAAGCCGGCGGCGACGAGGAAGACCGTCACGCCCGAGTTGCCGTTGCGGAAGAAGGGTCTGACCCAGCCGTGGGTGTCGATCCAGTCGACGGGCCACAGCTGCCAGCCGTGCGAGAGGACGACCAGCACGATCGCGAAGCCGCGCAGACCGTCGTACAGGTCGATGCGGCGAGGGCCGTCCGGTGCCGCCCCGGCGAGCTCGGTCGGGCCGCTCGGCAGCGAGTCCTCGCGAGACGACGGTGAGGGCGACTCGACAGAGGCCGGCTCCGACATGCTGCGCACTGTAGTCGCGATCAGCGCGAGGGGCCCCGCGTCACTGCTAGGGTGCGCCTCACCTGGAGCACGGAGGATGTTCATGCGCGCGATCGTTGGACCGGTCCTGAGTTTCCTGGGGGCGTTTCTCGTGGCCGTCGCCCTGCTGTGTCAGTTCTACCTCGGTGACGCGTTGCTCAAGACACCGATCAACGTCAACGAGACGATCTCGCTCGACGGCACCGCCAAGACGCCCAACGCCAAGGGCAAGGTCAAGGACGTCAACGTGCTGGCGTGGAGCATCTACCACACCAACACGTCGCTCTCGGACTCCCATGTCGCGTCGTTCCAGAACTCCCAGTGCCTGGTCATCGACGTCGGCGACCCGACCGGGTGCGTCTCCGCGAAGGACCCTCAGAACCGCCTGCTGTCGGCCACGACCGACAACTACGCGACCGACCGGCGGACCGCCGAGGCGGTGAACGACCCCGCCCACGTGCCGCCCGGCTCCACCCCGCACGAGGGCGTGATCAACAAGTGGCCGTTCCTGGCCGAGAAGAAGACCTACACCTTCTGGGACGACGGCACCCAGCAGGGCGTCCCGGCGACGTACGCCGGCACCGACAAGCTGCTCGGCCACGAGGTCTACGTCTACGACGTGCACGTGCCGAAGACCAAGATCGAGGTCGCCCCGGGGATCAAGGGCTACTACACCGACGACAAGCAGGTCTACGTCGACCGGATCACGGGCTCCGTGCTCAACCAGCCCGAGCACCAGGTCCGGACCGACCTGCACGGCAGCCCCATCATCGACCTCCACGTCGCGTTCACCGACGCCCAGATCAAGAAGCTCGTCGACGACGCGAAGAAGAACGACGCCCAGCTGAAGCTGATCCGCAACACGCTGCCGATCGTCGGCCTGGTCGTCGGGATCCCCGTGCTGCTGCTCGGCCTGTTCCTGACGATCCGACGGCACCGGGCCGGTCAGGGCGCGGCGCGCACGGCCTGACCACTCAGCGCGGCAGGTCGGCGGCGAAGATCGCGGTGCCGGGCATCAGCCGGCCGCGCGTGGCGGACCAGCCGCCCCAGACCCGCTCGTGCCGGTCGGGCCACTCCGGCTCGAGCAGAGCGACGAGCCGGAAGTCGTGTGCCGCGAGCAGCGCCACCCAGTCGCCCAGCGTTCGGTGGTGCTCGACGTAGGCGACGCGACCGGTCTCGTCGTCCACCTCGACGTACGGCGTGCGGTCCCAGTACGACGACACGGCGGTCAGCCCGGCCTCCGACGGGTCGTCGGGGAAGCTCCATCGGGTCGGATGGGTGACCGAGAAGGCGAACCGGCCGCCCGGTCGCAGGACCCGTGCCGTCTCGGCCACCGCCACCTCGATGGCGGCGACGAACTGCAGGGCCCCGAACGAGCAGAACACGACGTCGAAGGTGCGGTCGGCGAACGGCAGGGCCGTCGCGGTGCCCCGCACCGACGGCACGACGACGCCGGACGCCTCGTCGAGCCGCCGTGAGTGCTGCAGCTGCCGGGCGGACAGGTCGAGCCCCACCGAGCGACCGCCGTGCTTGCGCACCCAGCGTGAGCACTGGCCCGCTCCGGAGCCCACCTCGAGCACGTCCTTGCCGGACACGTCGCCGAGCACGCCGGCGTCGTCCTCGGTCAGTCCCTCCGGCCCCCAGACGAAGCCGGTGTCGCCGAGGAAGTCGCCGTGCGTGGCTTGGTACTCGTCGGCGTACCTGTCCCAGTCGGGGCCGTTGGCCCGCCGCGACTCGGCCTCGTCGACCGGACGGCGCTCGACCCGGACTCGCTGCGGCAGGTGGTCCTCCACGGCGCGACCCTACTGGCCCGACCCGCGTCCTCGGACTGTGGCAGCGTGAGGCGCATGGACTTCTCCGAGCTGGTCCCGCTCGCGGGCGGGTGGTCCGGTGAGACCTTCCTGGCCGAGGCCGGGGGAGAGCGGTCCGTGGTGCGCATCTACGCACCCGGCCGGCGTGACGACGCCGCCCCCGAGATCGACGCGGCCGTGCTGCGCCTGGTGCGCGGGCTGGTGCCGGTGCCCGACGTCCTCGAGGTACGCCGCGGGGTGGCCGCCGCCGGTCAGCCGGGCCTGCTGGTGACGTCGCACCTCCCGGGCGTGCGTGGCGAGGACCTGCTGCCGACCCTGGACGACGACCGACTCGCCGCCGTCGGCCGGCGGCTCGGTGACCTGCTCGCCGACCTGGCCGGGATGCCCACCCTGCGCGCCGGCCCGTTCATCGACCCCGACCTGGCCATCGGGGACTTCGGCGTCGAGGGCTTGCCCGGCTTCGTCGACGACAACGCCGCCGGGCTGGCGTGGGACGCGGCGCTCCTGCGCGGGCTGGGGCAGGTCGCGGTCCGGGCCCAGGAGCTGCTCGACGGGTCGGGTCGCACCTGCCTGGTCCACTCCGACGCCAACCCCAAGAACCTCCTCGTCGACCCCGAGACGCTCGAGGTGACCGGCCTGCTCGACTGGGAGTTCGCCCACTCCGGGCATCCCTTCACCGATCTCGGAAACCTGCTGCGCTTCGACCGCATGCCCGCGTATCTCGACGCGGTGCTCGCCGCCTGGTGCGGGCGTCGGGGAGGCACTCCGGAGTCGGCTCTCGAGCACGCCCGCGCCGCCGACCTCTGGGCGCTGGTCGACCTCGCAGCGAGGGCGGGGGAGAACCCGGTCGCGGATCGGGCCAACGAGCACCTGATGGCGATTGCGCGCACCGGCGACCTGCACGCGCTGCCGTAGCGAGTGAACGTCTCACATAGCCGATGAGTGGTCACCCGATCAGGAAGTGACGGAAGGCGATCTGCCGCCCGGAGTCTCGAACCTCGCCGGAAGAGCGCCAGCCAGTGGCCTCGTAGAAGGCGCGGCCCGGTTCGTAGTCGGCGAGCGTCCAGACGATCCCTTGGCCGTAGCCTCCGCCACGCAGTTCATCGAGGGCGGACTCCATGAGCCGACGCCCCACTCCACGACGCCAGACGGAGGGCGCGACGGCGATCGTGTCGAGTTCTCCGAGGTCAGGGTCGATCGGATCGCGACTCGGTCCTGTTCCCACGAAGCCGACGACCGACCCGCCGCTCTCCGCCAGCCACCACCGCACAAGCCCGGCGTGCAGGTCTCGCGACCAGCGAGCAACGTGCTCGGGGTCGAGCACGCGAGGCGGCATCAGATCCGCGAACCCTTCGTTCCACGACTCGACGTACACCCGAGAGACCCCTTCGGCGTCGGCCGGAGTCGCCTCGCGCACGTGACGATCCACATCGACAGTTTCGCAGCGAATCGCACTCACGTGCCGCTGTCCGCGCTCGCGCTCATAGCCGATGAGCGGAAGTCGGTGCGACGGGGCGTGCGAACATGCCTCGATGAGCATCGATCCCAGGCATGTGACCAATCCCCCGGGGATCCGCCTTGGAGCGGCCCCGACCATCCGGGTTGCGAGCAAGGCCATCATTGTCGTGGAAGGTCAGCTCCTGGTGACGGTCAACTCAGGGCCGTTCCAGACTTTCTACATATGCCCGGGGGGTGGCCAAGACCACGGCGAGGACATCTACTCAGCCTTACGACGTGAGTGTCGCGAGGAGATCGGTTGTGAGGTCGTCGTTGGCGACTTCGCCTTCCTTCGGGACTACATCGCCGCTGATCATGAGTTCGCCGCGCAGGATGGTTGGGCCCATCAACAGGAGGCGTACTTCTTCTGTTCGCTTGCCCCCGGCGCACAGCCCACGCTCGGAAGCCAAGGCGACGCCTGGCAAACGGGAGTCGCCTGGCTGCCCATGAGCGGATTGCTCGACGAGCCTCTATGGCCAAGGGCTCTAGCACCGTGGTTGCTGTCGCCAGCGACCGACCGACGTAGGTACCTGGGCAATGTGAACTGACTGACTCCCTCGCACGCCCATGCTGCTGAGTGCGCGCATGCCCGCTGTCGGCGCTCGGACTTTGCCGATGCGCGTGTGTCGTTCCGTGCTGTAGTCACCCGATGAACGACCGGCCGCCGAGCGACGAGTCGATGAGCCGGTGGTACTTGGGAGGAACGGATCACTCCGTGGCGCACAGGTACCGCCCGGCTGGGCCCAGAGCGGTCGGGTCATTCCGCCAGGTGCGCGCCGGTCCAGCGCTCGTCCGAGCTGACGTCCTCGGCCACGTCGAGCCAGGCGGGCACGGCCGTGGCGGGCGTGTCGCCGTCGTCGATCTCCGCGAGGAGGGTTCCGTCGGCGAGCTCGTCAACCGCTACTCGCACACCGTCGCGCTCGACGATGTGTCGGGTCTTGGCAAGGGTCCGGGCAGGGAGCTGAACGAGTGCCTGCCACTCGGCATCGTCGAGGTAGAAGTTCGTGCATGCGATCTCGCCCGGCCCGTCGGACAGGCGCACCTTGTGGGTGAGCTTCCGGGTCACGGTGCCGTCCGGCCCTCGCATCTCACGGAGGCGCAACCGCGTGCCGTCGACGTACCGGTCCACGATGGTGTGCCGCTCAGCGGTGCCGTCCGGCAGGCCCCGCACCAGGTAGCGCCGCTCGCGCTCGACGACGGCGTACTTCAGCGGATCCGCCATGCGCGGAGTCTAGGGGGCCGCGACTCGCCTTCCGGGCCGCCGGCGCTGACCTTCGCGGGCCCGAGAAGGCCCTGACGCGAGGGGGCTCAGCCGTCGGAGAGCCTGATGTCGACCATCAGCTCGTCGGCCAGGCCCTCGAGCATCGCGCGGAGCTCGTCCGTGCTGGTCGCGGGGGGCGCCTCGAGCACGGCCCGGGCCTCGAACAGCATGCCCCCGGCCATCGGGGCCTCTCGGACGTCCGTGCTGAGCTCCTCGATGCCGATACCACGCCCTGCGAGGGAGGCCGAGATCTCGGCCACGATCCCCGGGTGGTCGGCCCCGAGCAGCTCGAGGTGCAGCCGCAGCGACTCGTGCTCGACCGGCTCGTCCGTCTGCTCCAGGGCGATCAGCAGCCCGATGTCCTTGAGCGCGGTGAGCTCCGCGACCAGCGCCTCGGCCCGGTCCTCCGCGACCTCCACCATCAGGATCCCGGCGAACTTGCCCGCGAGCCGTGCCATCTGGCTGCGCTCCCAGCTGCCGCCGTGGGCGTTGACCGCGGCCGAGAGTGCCGACACGAGCCCGGGCCGGTCGTCCCCGATGCACGTGAGCGTGAAGGTGGCCATGGGCGCAGGCTACGAGATCGCGGCACCGGGCGGCGACGGCGTCCGCTGCTCGTCCCGGTGGGCGCTCCCGGGCCGAAGGCGGATGATGTCCTGGTACGGCGGACCCTCCGCCGCCCGACCCGGAGGAACACCATGCCGAGCACGAACTTCACCGTGCACACCAGCCTGTCGCCCACCGAGGTGCTGGAGCTGTTCACCGACTTCGGTCCCGATCGGGCCGGCCGGTGGCCGAACCTCGACGAGGCCCACTTCAAGGTGCACGGTCAGGGCCCGGACTGGGCGGAGGTGACCGAGGGGAACGGCATGGGCTGGGAGCGCGAGCGCTACTCGTGGGACGCCGACGCGGCCACCGTGGCCATCGACACCCTGGACTCGAACCTCTGGGGGCCGGGCAGCGGCTGGCGCTACCGGCTCACCCCTGCCGGCGGCGGCACCGACGTCCACGTCACCCTGACCCGGGTGCCGAGCTCGCTCCGAGGCAGGATCGTCGGGGCCCTCATCCCGGTCGTCGGAGCCCGCGCGCTGGGCAGGCAGTTCCGGTCCGTGCTCGCCAAGGCGGAGCGGGCGTGACCTGACGCTCGGCTCAGGCGGCGCCGAGCCCGTCGAGGGTCGCCAGGTCGTCCGCGGTCAGCTCGAAGCCGGCGACGTCGGCGTTGCTGCGGATGCGGTCGACGTGGCGGGACTTGGGGATCACCACGACGCCGTGCTGGAGGTGCCAGCGGATGATCACCTGGGCCGGCGTCCGGCCGAGGCGCTCGGCGATCGAGACGATCGCCGGATGGTCCAGCGTGCCGCCGCGCAGTGCGCTGTAGCCCTCGAGGGTGATGCCGCGTTCGCGATGCGCCTCGAGGAACGGGGCGTCGTACAGCAGGGGGCTCCACTCGACCTGGTTGACCGCCGGGGAGGTCCCGGTGGCCTCGGTGACCTCGTCGATCATGGCGACGTCGAAGTTGCTCACGCCGACGTCGCGGGCGAGGCCCTGCTCGCGCGCCTCGATGAACGTCCGCCACAGGCCGACCTGGGAGCCGTCGCCCGGCCAGTGGATGAGCCACAGGTCGACGTGGTCGGTGCCCAGCAGGTCGAGGCTGCGGCGCAGCGTGTCGAGCGCGTGGCCGGCGTGGTTCGGCGGGCACTTCGTGGTCACGAACACCTCGTCGCGGGGTACGCCGCTGTCGGCCAGACCCCGGCCCACCTCGCCCTCGTTGCGGTAGACGGTCGCGGTGTCGAGGTGGCGGTAGCCGGCCTCGAGCGCCGCGGAGGTGGCGCGCCTCGCCTCCGCGCCCCTGATCTGCCAGGTGCCGAACCCCAGGAGGGGCATCGACCCGCGGGACAGGGCGGCGACCTCTTCGGGGACCTGCGGGCGATCGGAGTCGGTCATGGCGACACGATAGGCGCGTCGCCGGGGCCGTGCGGGCGCGGCCTGGGCACGCGCGCGCGGCCGGTACGGCGTACCCGCTGGTTGGACGCACGACGGAGCCCCCGCGTAGACTCGGAGCGCGCCAGAAGTCTGCCCACGTCCCGGACCGAGCGGACACCGGCTCGCTATCTCTCCCTCGCGCCTCAGCGCGGAGATCCTGCGGTAGTGAACAGGGCTTCCCGCGTGCCCACGACAACTCCATCCATCCAAGGAACCCATTCCCCTATGACGAGCAGTACCGCCTACCTCTCGGAGATCGACGCGCCACAGGTGGCCGTCAACGACATCGGCTCCGAAGAGGACTTCCTCGCCGCCATCGACGAGACGATCAAGTACTTCAACGACGGTGACATCGTGGAGGGCACCATCGTCAAGGTCGACCGGGACGAGGTCCTGCTCGACATCGGCTACAAGACCGAGGGCGTCATCCCCTCGCGTGAGCTCTCGATCAAGCATGACGTCGACCCCAACGAGGTCGTCCACGTCGGCGACAAGGTCGAGGCCCTGGTCCTCCAGAAGGAGGACAAGGAGGGCCGGCTGATCCTGTCCAAGAAGCGCGCCCAGTACGAGCGCGCCTGGGGCACCATCGAGCAGGTCAAGGAGGAGGACGGCGTCGTCGAGGGCACCGTCATCGAGGTCGTCAAGGGCGGCCTGATCCTCGACATCGGGCTGCGCGGCTTCCTGCCGGCGTCGCTGGTGGAGATGCGCCGCGTCCGCGACCTGCAGCCGTACGTCGGTCAGACGCTCGAGGCCAAGATCATCGAGCTCGACAAGAACCGCAACAACGTCGTGCTGTCGCGTCGCGCCTGGCTCGAGCAGACCCAGTCCGAGGTGCGCCACGGCTTCCTGACCCAGCTGCAGAAGGGCCAGATCCGCAAGGGCGTCGTGTCCTCGATCGTCAACTTCGGTGCGTTCGTCGACCTCGGCGGGGTCGACGGTCTCGTGCACGTGTCCGAGCTGTCGTGGAAGCACATCGACCACCCGAGCGAGGTCGTCGCCGTCGGTGACGAGGTCACCGTCGAGGTGCTCGACGTCGACATGGACCGCGAGCGTGTCTCCCTGTCGCTGAAGGCGACCCAGGAGGACCCGTGGCAGCACTTCGCCCGCACCCACCAGATCGGCCAGATCGTGCCGGGCAAGGTCACCAAGCTGGTGCCCTTCGGCTCGTTCGTGCGGGTCGAGGAGGGCATCGAGGGCCTGGTGCACATCTCCGAGCTGGCCGAGCGCCACGTGGAGATCCCGGAGCAGGTCGTCCAGGTCAACGACGACGTCATGGTCAAGATCATCGACATCGACCTCGAGCGTCGCCGCATCTCGCTGAGCCTCAAGCAGGCCAACGAGACCGCGACGGCCGCCGACGCCGACGAGTTCGACCCGACGCTCTACGGCATGGCCGCGACGTACGACGAGCAGGGCAACTACATCTACCCCGAGGGCTTCGACCCCGAGACGGGCGAGTGGCTCGAGGGGTACGACGAGCAGCGCGCGGCCTGGGAGGACCAGTACGCCAAGGCACACGCCCGCTGGGAGGCCCACATCAAGCAGCAGGAGGAGGCCAAGCAGGCCGAGGTCGAGGCCGGCGAGGCCACGACGTACTCCTCCGGCTCGGCCGAGGAGGTCCAGGTCGGCGACGAGACCGCCGGCTCCCTGGCCTCCGACGAGGCCCTGCAGGCGCTGCGCGAGAAGCTCACCGGCGGCGACAGCGCCTCCTGACGCGCACCGCACGACGCATCGCCACGACTCCCCGGCACGGAGGTGCCGGGGAGTCGTCGCGTTCCCTGGCCGACGTCAGCGGACGGCGTGCGCGACCACCGCGACGGTGTCGTGGCGGGCACTGGACCGTGAGGTCGCGCGCACGGTGAAGACCCGCTTCTGGCCAGGTGCGGCCGATTGCGTGCGCACCGTCACCACCGTGAGGGTGTACGTAGCGCCCGGACCCAGCCGGCCCGTGTGCAGGGTGCCTGCCAGCACCTCGGAGGTCACGTTCCGCCCGTCGTGGCGGTACCGCACCGCGAAGTGACGGGTGCCGGCCGCGCCGGCCACCAGCAGACGGTCGGCGGCCGCCCCGTCGTTCTGCAGGGAGACCCGGGTACGCACCGCACCGGCTCGGGCCTGCCGTACGGCGACATGCTGGTGATGCCAGCCGCCGTACACGTCGTCTCCGACCCACGTCCCCGAGGCCGCGCGCACGCGCGCATCCGGCCGCGAGCGCGCCGCCACGTGGTAGTGCACCCGTCGTGTGGTCCGGTTGCCCGCCACGTCGGTGGCGGTGACCTTCAGTGTGTGGCGGCCCGGTTTCATGTTGAGCGCAGCTCCGTCGTCGGTGCTGCCGGTGCAGGTGTCGAGGTCGGATCCTCCGGTGTCGGTGCAGCCGAAGTCGGCGACGACGTGCTGACCTTCGACGTAGTCGGTCGCAGGCTTCGGTGACGTGACGTCGACCGTGGGGGCGACCGCGTCGGGGGCCGGTCCCAGGAAGGCGCGGTAGCTGAACCAACCGCCGGCATAGAGGGCCCAGACCTCCTCCGGCGTCGCGGAGACCAGGCTGGCCACCGGCTCGACGACCGGCTGGCCGTTCGCGTCGTTCGCCTGGGCCCAGCCGACGAAGGTGTCGCCGTCGGCGAGCCGCTGCTGGCTGCCGGCGAAGGCGGCGTAGCGATCGGTCGGGACGAACTGCCACACCAGCGTGGCGGTGTGGGCCTGCTCGTCGAGGTCGTACTCGGCGATCCGCGTCTGCGGGCGGGCGATCCGCGCGCCGCCCGGGTTCTGCGGGTCCGGGCACATGTCGGCGCTCTGCGGCCCGATCGGTCCGGTGGGGTCGGCACGCGAGCCGTTGTCGAACAGCATCAGGTGGCCGTTCGGCAACAGGCGCACCATGTGCTGCGCGCAGTTCCCGCCGTACGGGTCGTCGACGAAGGTGAAGTCGTTGCGTTGCCCGCCGAGGCGCCAGATCACGTGCCCGGTGGAGTAGTCGGGATCATCGGGTCCGGCGATCCGCATCACCTGCCCGAGGTTGCGGAACGACGCCAGGATGTCGCTGTTCGGCAGGTACTGGAGGGAGTTGATGTGTGCGTAGTCGCCGATGCCGCCGTCGACGTAGGCCTCCGAGGGGTCGACGTAGTCCTTGCTGTCCCAGCTGAAGGTGGTGTGGCCGTCGGCGTCGACGATCTGGATCACCGCGTCGAAGTAGCCGTGCCCGTTGCGCGACGCGCCGTGGTAGCCGAGCAGGAGGGTCTGGCCACCGGGTAGGAGCTCGGAGTCGTGGAAGTCCGTCGAGGCCGGGATCCCGTCGAGCTGATGGGAACGGATCGTGCCGAAGTGCGAGTCGAGCTCGTCGATCGCGTAGCCGCCGCCCGCGGCCTTGCGAGCGATCTGGTAGCGGGTCGCGCCGAGGTCCACCGGCTTGAGGTCGGACCCGTTGCCCTGCTCGAACCAGCTGGGGACTCCGTTGCCGTCGACGACCGTCTCGTACGGCGTGGTCGTCAGGAAGTTGCCCAGGGTCACGAACACGTGATCGGACCCGGTCGCCGAGTCCGGCGTCAGCGCCCCGGTCGTGGACAGGTGGGGGAAAGTCGACGGGAGGTAGATCCAGCTCTGGGCCGAGTGGCCCGCTCTGTCGTCGATCATGACGCTGATCTCGTCGCCGGGCCGGAGGCCGGTGAGCCGGGTGTGATGCCCGCTCGCGACGGGCCTCCCGTCGATGCGGACGACACCCCCGGGGTCGCTCGTGGATGCGGTGACGACCACCGAGCCGTCGTTGCCGGCCGTCGGGTCGAGCGCGAAGCGAGGCACGGACGCGGCGTAGGCCGGCCAGGTCGAGACCGAGCCGACCGAAGTGGTGACGGCCACCTCGTGGGTGGGTGGGCCGGCTCCGGTGGCGGCCGGGAGGGGGGTCAGGGCCATGGGCACCGGCAGCACCGCGGTGCCGAGAGCGAGGAGCGCGAGCCGAGGGGAGGGGGTCACGGGGGACACGCTAGTCAGGCAGCAGGTGGGGCGGGACCCCTCGCCGGCCGCGTGTCACCGGAACGGCCGGGCGGGCCGGCCCCGAGG
>JBAUWD010000549.1:0-6316 GCA_049583575.1 Nocardioides sp. | reverse complement strand
CCCGGGAGTTCCATCGTGCCGATCGTCGTCCAGAAGTACGGCGGCTCCTCGCTCGCCGATGCCGAGAGCATCAAGCGGGTCGCCCGTCGCATCGCCGAGACGAAGAAGGGCGGCAACGACGTCGTCGTGGCCGTCTCCGCCATGGGGGACTCCACCGACGAGCTGCTCGACCTCGCCAAGGAGGTCAGCCCGCTGCCCCCGCCGCGCGAGCTCGACATGCTGATGACGGCCGGTGAGCGCATCTCGATGGCCCTCGTCGCGATGGCCATCTCCGACACCGGCTACACCGCCCGCTCCTTCACCGGATCCCAGGCCGGCGTCATCACCGACGCCGTCCACGGCAGGGCGAAGATCATCGACGTCACGCCGGGCCGGATCACCAAGGCCCTCGGCGACGGGCACATCGTCATCGTGGCCGGGTTCCAGGGCGTCAGCGCGGACACCAAGGAGATCACCACCCTCGGGCGCGGCGGCACGGACACGACGGCGGTCGCCCTGGCGGCGGCCCTCGGCGCCTCCGTGTGCGAGATCTACACCGACGTCGACGGAGTGTTCACCGCCGACCCGCGGATCGTCCCGACCGCGCGCAAGATCGACCGCATCTCCAACGAGGAGATGCTCGAGCTCGCGGCCAGCGGCTCCAAGGTGCTCCACCTGCGCAGCGTCGAGTACGCGCGCCGCTTCGACATCCCCATCCATGTGCGCTCCTCCTTCACCTCCAAGGAGGGCACCCTCGTCACCGACCACCCCGTCCCCGAAGGAGCCGTTGTGGAAGAGCCGATCATCGCCGGGGTCGCCCACGACCGCACCGAGGCCAAGATCACCGTCGTCGGCGTCCCGGACATCACGGGCAAGGCGGCCGAGATCTTCACGGCCCTGGCCGAGGCCCAGATCAACATCGACATGATCGTCCAGAACGTCTCGGCCACCGACACCGGTCTCACCGACATCTCCTTCACGCTGCCCAAGGCCGACGGCCAGTCGGCGCTGGAGGCGCTCCAGCGGGTGCAGGGGACGGTCGGGTTCGTGACCCTCCTGTACGACGACCAGATCGGCAAGCTCTCCCTCGTCGGGGCGGGGATGCGGTCCAACCCCGGCGTCTCGGCGACCTTCTTCCGAGCGCTGGCCGACAGCGAGGTCAACATCGAGATGATCTCGACGTCCGAGATCCGCATCTCGGTGGTCGTCGCCGAGGCCGACGTGGCGGCGGCGGTCCAGGCCACCCACACCGCCTTCGACCTCGACAGTGCGGAGGTCGAGGCGGTCGTCTACGGCGGGACCGGAAGATGACCCGGCCCCTGCACGTGGGGGTGGTCGGCGCGACCGGCCAGGTCGGGGCCGCGATGCGCCAGATCCTGCTCGAGCGCGAGGTCCCGATCGCCTCGATCCGCTTCTTCGCCTCGGCGCGGTCAGCCGGCACCCTGCTGCCGTTCGGCGACCGGGAGATCGCCGTCGAGGATGCCGAGGTCGGCGACCCGTCCGGGCTCGACGTGGCGCTCTTCTCGGCCGGTGCGGCGGCGTCGCGGGTCCTGGCGCCCAGGTTCGCCGCGGCCGGCGCCGTCGTGATCGACAACTCCTCCGCCTGGCGGATGGACCCCGATGTGCCACTCGTGGTCACCGAGGTGAACCCCCAGGCGGTCGGCGAGGCCCGCAAGGGCATCATCGCGAACCCCAACTGCACGACGATGGCGGCGATGCCGGTGCTCAAGCCGTTGCAGGACGAGTCCGGGCTGGTCCGGCTGGTGGTCTCGACGTACCAGGCGGTCTCCGGCAGCGGGCTGTCCGGGGTCGATGAGCTGGCCGACCAGCTGGCGGCCTCGGGAGACAAGGCGCGCGAGCTCGCGTACGACGGCTCGGCGGTCGCGTTCCCGGAGCCCGTCAAGTACGCCCGCACCATCGCCCACAACGTCCTGCCGCTGGCCGGGTCGATCGTCGACGACGGGCTCGGCGAGACCGACGAGGAGCAGAAGCTCCGCAACGAGTCGCGCAAGATCCTCGGCCTGCCCGACCTCGCGGTCTCGGGGACCTGCGTCCGGGTGCCGGTCTTCACCGGGCACAGCCTGTCGATCAACGCCGAGTTCGCCCGTCCCCTCACCGTGGCCCGTGCCACGGAGCTGCTCGCGTCGGCCCCGGGCGTCGAGCTGTCCGAGGTCCCGACGCCGCTCCAGGCCGCCGGCCGCGATCCGTCGTACGTCGGACGCCTGCGGCAGGACCCCGGCGTGCCCGACGACCGCGGGCTGGCGCTCTTCGTGAGCAGCGACAACCTCCGCAAGGGTGCCGCCCTCAACGCCGTGCAGATCGTGGAGCTGGTCGCGGCCGCCCGCTGAGGCGTATCTCCGCGGGAGCCGAACCCTCCTCGAGTGGGAGCCGTCCGACGGCTCGCCCGAGAGGAGCCAGCCATGCCCGCCAAGACCCCGGCCAAGAGGGCCGCCTCGCGGCGTACCTCGGGCGCGTCGATGTTCCACGACCGGATCTGCAACGTCGTGCCGTCGGTGGACACCGACCAGGACTTCACGATCAAGGACGCGGTCGCCGCTGGTGCCCTGCCCGCGGCCGGGAAGCTCCCCGGCTCGGTCGACCTGCGCGCGAGCTGGTGGAAGATCAACGACCAGGAGAACACCGGCTCCTGCGTCGGCTGGGCCACCGCCGACGGCGTCGTGCGCTGGCACCTGCACCAGGCCGGCAAGCTGAAGGCCGCCGAGATGCTGTCCCCGCGCCACGTGTGGATGGCGTCGAAGGAGACCGACTCGATCCGCGGCATCCCCGAGACGTTCCTCGAGGAGTCCGGCACCATGCTGAAGGCGGCGATGCACGTCGCCCACAAGTTCGGGGTCGCCCTCGAGACCGACCTGCCCTTCCACATCGCCACCACGATGTACACCGGCGACGAGAACACCTTCTACGCGAGGGCCGCCCGGCACCGGATCGCGTCGTACACCAACCTGAGGCGCGGCCTGACCGACTGGAAGACGTGGCTCGCCCACAACGGCCCGATCCTGGTCGGGCTCAACGTCGACCAGAGCTGGGACGACGCGGGGGCGAACGGCGGCAGGATCGACGTGTTCAAGCCGGACACGGTCCGTGGGGGACACGCGGTCGCGCTGGTCGGCTACCGCACGGACGGGCGCTTCATCGTCCGCAACAGCTGGGGCACGGGTTGGGGCGACCAGGGGTTCGGCTACGTGAAGCCGTCGTACGTCCGGGCCGCCTTCTACACCGAGTCGTACGGCGCGACCGTCTGACCCGTCAGCGCACCCGCTCGCCGGGCTCGACGTACGTCGTCGTGACCCACCACGCCGCTGCGTAGGTCAGCATCGCGGCGAGCGGGACCACGATCACCATCCACCACCGGAAGATCACCGGCAGCAGCGCCAGCAGGATGATCACGACGAGCAGCCCGACGGCGAGGAGGCTCGTGCTGCCGCTCGATGCGACGCCGGCGATCCGCAGCAGGACCGAGCCCAGCGCCACCGCCGCCGCGGTGATCACCAGCAGCAGGAGCAGGCCCGGCCTGCCGCAGGACGACGTACCGCGCATGCTCGAGCACAGGTGCAGGCTCGCGGAGGTCAGGCCGACCAGCGCCAGTCCGACGAGGGCGCCGGTCAGCACCGCCACGAGCGGGCCGGGCAGGTGCGGGGGCCGGCGTTCGCGTGCTCGGGGTGGGGTGTCGTCGGCGGTCAGCACCGACGTCGCGGCGACGTCCGGCTGCGCCTCCGGGTGCTCCATGGGGACGGGTGGGTCCGGTGGTGCGGCCCCGGCCACCCCTTCGGAGACGACCGGCGGGAGCGGGCCCGTACGCCGACGGCGGAAGCCGAGCGCCGAGCTCAGGCTGGGCAGCTCCAGCGACGGCCCCTGGTGGGTCTCGGCCGCCGGGTCTCCCGGCCCCGAGCGCTCGTCATCGGCCATGGGGGCAGTGTGCCACGCCCGGATGACCGGATCCGGTCCCGGCGGAGAGCGGTCATGGGTGGTGGTCGTCGGCCCCCGGATGGAGCCGCCGGGCCAGATCGGTGGCGGGGAGGACGGGGTCGCGGTGGTCGACCTGCAGCGTCGTGTGGTCGATCGCGAAGGCGTCCTTGAGCACCGTCTCGAGGGCGAGTCGGCGCTCGTGGCAGTCGGCGCCGGAGTCGACGAGCACGTGTGCCGACAGCGCCGGGAACCCCGACGTCACCTCCCACACGTGCAGCTCGTGGACGTCGGTGACGCCGTCGACAGCGCGGATCGCGGTCTCCACCGCCTGCGGGTCGAGGCCGCGCGGCGAGGCCTCGAGGAAGACCCGGGCACTGTCGCGCAGCAGCCGGTACGACGCGAGCGCCATCAGGACGGCGACGAACAGCGCCGCGACCGCGTCCGCTCGCGCCCACCCGGCGAGGGTGATCACGAGCCCGGCGACCAGCGTCGCGACGAACGCGAACAGGTCGGTGACGATGTGCCAGAAGGCGCCGGCCACGTTGAGGCTGCGTCGCTCCGCCCGGGCCAGCAAGGTGGCCGCGCCGAGGTTCACCACGATCCCGATCGCCGCGACGACCGAGATCGTGCCGCCGCCGACGTCGGGCGGATGGACGAGCCGGCGTACGCCTTCCACGACGAACACGACCACGAGCACGGCCAGGGTCAGCCCGTTCACCTGCGCGGAGAGGATCTCCGCGCGCTTGAGGCCGTAGGTGTAGGCCCCCGCGGCCGGCCGGGCGGCCAGCCGCATCGCCACCAGCGCGAGCCCGATGGAGCCGGCGTCGGTGAGCATGTGCCCGGCGTCGGCCAGCAGCACGAGCGACCCCACCGCGAAGCCGGCGGCCACCTCGCCGGCCATGAAGGCGACGATGAGTCCGAAGGCGCCCAGCAGGAGCCGGTGGTCGCTGTCCGCGGCGATGGCGTGCTGGTGCTCGCCTGCCACGCATCCTCCTCAGCCGTAGGACCCGGCACCATGATCCCTCACCCGACGCCGACGTGCTCGCGGGGGTGCGGGTCAGCCGGACTCCTCCTGGCTGACCAGCCCGACGAGGTTCCCCTCGCTGTCGCGGATGAAGGCCTGCCACTCGTCGGTGCCGGCCGGGCCGAGCGCGTCGTCGTCGTGGGTGAAGATCACGTGCGGCTCGGACTCGATCGCCGTGCCCCGGGCACGCAGGCGCTCGACGGCGTCGCGGACCGAGTCGACGCGGAGGTACAGCATCGCGCTGGGCGCCCCTGCTTCGAGCAGCAGCCGGGTGCCGCCGAGGGGGAAGAAGAGCAGGCCCGGCGGGTCGAACCGCCCGGACGGCGCACACCCCAGCAGGTCGCCGTAGAAGGCGGCGGCCCGGTCGAGGTCGTCGGCGTGCTGGGCCACCTGGACGAGCTCCATGACCTGCCTCCTGGTACGGCGTTCAGAGACCGCAGCAGCGGGGCGACTCCGGGTCGCCCCGCCTCCGTCGACCGGTGGTCGGCCGGAGCTCTCTTGGTCGGGACATCACACTTGGTCGGGCTGACAGTGTGCTGGTTCAGGACATCGGCGACAGATGTCTCAAGACATAGGCGACACCTGTCCCAGGTCATCGGCGACAGGTCTGCTGGGCTTGATGCTCGGCCATGCCGCCCACATCGAGGGCCTGCTCGAAGGCCCGCCTGGTCATCACCGCCCTGTTCGTCGACCACCAGACCCCTGCTGAGGTTGCCGCCCGCTACGGCGTGCATCGCGCCTGGGTCTACAAGCTCAAGGCCCGCTACGAAGCCGAGGGCGAGACCGCGCTGGAGCCCCGCTCACGGCGACCCAAGACCTCGCCGTCCGCCCTGGGCGCCGAGGTGGTCGACCTGATCGTGCGGGTCCGCAAAGAACTGACCGATGCCGGCCTGGACGCCGGCCCCGAGACCATCGCCTGGCACCTCGAGCACCACCACGGCCACCGGGTGGCCAGGTCGACCATCAGCCGTCACCTCACCACGGCCGGGTTGGTGGTCCCCGAGCCGAAGAAGCGGCCCAAGTCCTCCTACGTCCGGTTCGAAGCATCGATGCCCAACGAGACCTGGCAGTCCGACTTCACCCACTACCGGCTCACCCGCCCCGACGGCCGACCCGGCGCCGATGTCGAGATCATCAGCTGGCTCGACGACTGCACCCGCTACGCCCTGCACACCTCCGCCCACCACCGGGTCACCACCGCGATCGTGAAGGCCACCTTCCGCGAAACCGCAGGCCAGCACGGCATCCCGGCCTCGACACTGACCGACAACGGCATGGTCTACACCGTCCGACTCGCCGGCTTCGGACGCCGCGGAGGACGCAACGCGTTCGAGCAGCAACTCCGCGACTGGAACGTGGCCCAGAAGAACTCCCGACCCAACCACC
>JBAUWD010000548.1:0-2041 GCA_049583575.1 Nocardioides sp. | reverse complement strand
TGATCGGCGCGGCCATCGCCGGCGGACTCGTCGCCGCGATCGGACCCGCCGACGCCGTGGCGGTCGACGCGGTCTCGTTCGGGGTGTGCGCTCTCATCCTGCTCGCCACGACCGGAGGCATCGGTCGCGGCACCCGCCGCACCGAGCCCCGCCCCGATGAGCGCCGCGACGACGAGCCGCGAGCGTCGTACGTCGCAGAGCTGCGCGACGGGTGGGACTTCCTGCGGCACGACCCGGTGCTGATGAGCCTCTGCCTCATGATCGCGGCAACCAACCTGCTCGACCTCGCGTGGTCCGCGGTCCTCCTCCCGGTCTGGGCACGCGACTCCGGTGCCGGCGTGGGCGCCCTCGGCCTCGTCTTCTCCGTCTGGGGCGGCGCCTCCATGGTCGGGTCGCTCGTCGCGGCGGCCTACGGGCCCCGACTGCCGCGCTTCACGACGTACGTCGTGGCGTTCCTCATCACCGGACTGCCGCGCTTCGTGCTCTTCGCGCTCGGCGTCCCCCTCTGGGCGATCCTGGCGATGTGCGTGCTCGGCGGCTGCGCGTCGGGCTTCCTGAACCCGGTGCTGGGGGCGGTCGAGTTCGAGCGGATCCCGCCCGCTCTGGTCGGTCGGGTGACCGCCCTCAACAGCGCGATCTGCTGGTCCCTCATGCCGTTGGGCGGCCTGCTCGGTGGTGTGCTGGTCAGCGGCGTCGGGCTCGACCCGTCCTTGCTGGCGGTCGGGATCTGCTACTTCGCGGCGACCATGGCGCCGGCGTTCCTGCCGCACTTCCGTGACATGGACCGCCGACACGTCCGCGAGCCGGTGGCCGCCTGACCCGACGACGAACGGCCGATGACCCCGTCGGGTCACCGGCCGTCCACGCGTCAATCGGTCAGTCGGAGCAGGGGACGAACGCCGCCGAGGCGGTCGCCGAGCCGCCCCCCTTCAGCGACAGGTTGGCGGTGATCGTGTTGTCGGCGGTCTTGCTCAGGTGGCGCAGCACCACGTGCTTGCCCGCCTTCGGGCCGGTCACCGACGCCTTCTTCTTCCCGTTCACCAGGAAGGAGCCGGTGGCCACCTTCGACGCACCGGACTTCCAGGTCAGCGTCGCGCTGTGGTGCGAGCACGAGAGAGAGCCCGGGAACTTCACGAACCTCGTCCCCGTCCCCTTCGCCCCCCCCAGCGCCGAGCCGGCCGTGTAGAACTGGGCCGACATGCTGTTCGCGAGGCTTCCCCTCGAGACGGTGCCGCCGTTCTTCCCGGTCAGGACCGGGAAGTCGCCGCCTTCGATGCCGGCCACGAGCAAGGTGAAGTACTGGCCCGGCTTCACGAACGCTCGCTGCGTCACCGAGTTGGCCCCGCCCTGGTACGCCTCGAAGATCACCGGCTTCGCCAAGGTCGCGTTCTTCGACACGATGATCTCCGAGAGTGAGGACTTGGACGTGTTGCGGGTGATGTAGTACCAGCCCTTCGGCTGGTTCGTCACGGTCTCGATCGCGTTGACCAGGTTGGCGCTCACGTCGCACGTGGAAGCATTGCCCAGCGCCCGACTGATCGACAGGTGCCCGGACCCGGTCAGCGTCGCGCTCTTGAAGGCACCGTTGTGCTTGGTCAGGTGGGTCTTGCCGCCGTAGTGGCCGGACACCGTGGTGACGTCGCTGAGGTCGCCGCCGTTGGTCCAGGTGGTGATGAGGTCGACGCCTCCCTTGGACCTGCCGTGGTGGAGGTTCTTGGGGCCGAGGTGGACGTAGGAGCTGCCGGAGGTCACGGTGCACGCGGAGTCCGCCTGCGAGGACCCCTGGGCGATATAGACCTGGGCCGGAGTCAGGGCCGATGCGGCCCCGGGCAGTCCGGCGAGCCCGGCGGCGAGACAGCCGCTGGCGGCGACGGCCAGGGCCCGTCGCAGGTGGGTATGGCGAGTCATGCCCATGGAGGATCTCCCTCGAAGAAGTAGGACGTGGAAGTCGTTCACACTAGAAGCCTCCCGTGGCCCCGTCGGGTGATCACGCCGATGGTCTAGACCAGTTACCGGCGCAGCGCACGCCGTACGACGTCGG
>JBAUWD010000547.1:0-3120 GCA_049583575.1 Nocardioides sp. | reverse complement strand
GGGGTGCCGTGCTCGTCGACCGTCCCGCCCCGGCCCCGCACTCCAGCGTGACCCCGTCGGCGGTGCCGCTGCTGATGAAGCGGGTCGGCAACGATCCGATGACCGCCACCGTCGCACTCACCTCGGTGGCCTGGGGCACCCGGCTGGACCTCGCCTGCACCTATCCGATGGTGCGGGGCGACTACGAGGCGGGGGCCTACGCCCTGGTGGTGCACACCACCGACGGCCGCACCCAGCGGGTCGCGACCTGGAACGGGCTCCCGGGCCAGGCGATGAAGCTGACCGCGGCCACGTCCGCGAGGGTGGGCGACATCCGCTCGGTCGAGGTGACCCGGCTCGACGGCTCGCCCGTCCTGCGCGCGGCCGTCTGAGCCCTCCCCCGCGCCCGCGCCGCGCGCGCACCCCTGCACGTACGAGAGCCGACCCGGGGGACGAGGTCGGCTCTCGCGTCACAGGGTGTACGCCGGTCAATGCGAGCCGACCGCGCTCCGATCGGGTACGGGGGCCGTCCGCAGCTCGGCCACGAGGGCGTACAGGCCGCCCAGGATCGCCACGGCCTCGGCGACCGCGGCCGTCCAGATGTAGGGGCCCTGCCACTTCTCGTGGTCGCCGAACAGCCCCCACTGGACGGAGATGGCGAAGCCGCCGAGCGTGGAGGCGCCGAAGCCGAGGGCCAGGAAGGGAGCGAGCCAGTGGCGCCAGGCGACCAGGAGTACGGCGATGACGACGCCGGCCACCACGTTGACGATGAACAGGTTCCCGATCACGTGCACGTGGCGATAGCCGCGCACTCCACCGTTCAGCCACTCGTACAGGTGGACGTAGGCCGAGACGAGGACCGCGGCGGCGACGACGAGTCGTACGGGCATGGGGCTTCTCCGTTCCGGGCCTGGCGGCCCCTCTCTTCGGGTGACACGAGTCTTCGGGTGACACGAGCGGCGCAGCGGTTCGGTTCGGTCAGGGCCTCGTCCGGCGGGAGTCGAAGGTGGACAGGAACCGGTCGCGGAAGCGGTCCATGCGCATGGTCGGGGCCGATGCCGCCGGCCTCATCCCCGACGTCCAGTCCCAGTCGGAGATGCGAGCCAGCACGTGCGGGTCGTGGGCGATCAGGGACACGGGTACGTCGTGCGAGACCCCGGTGCCGCTGACCACGGAGTTCGGCTGGTGGTCGCCGAGCACGACCATCACCAGCTTCTTGTCGTGGGAGTGCTTCACGAACGACACGAGCGACTCGAGCGAGTAGCGGATCGAGAGGGCGTAGTTGTGCTGCCGGGTGGTGCCGTCACCGAAGGAGTGGAAGAAGGACGTGTGCGACTCCTGCATCCCGTCGAAGACGGACCCGTCCCCGAGCGCACGCCACGGGACCAGATGAGGCAGCGGCGTCCACGGGGTGTGGCTGGAGACGAGGTCGATCTCCGCCATCACCGGCCCGCGGCCGGGCCGCTCGAGCTCGTTGTCCGTGAAGGCCTTGAACGTGTACTGGTCCGGCATCTGGGCGTAGCTGAACCTGGGACCCCGGTAGCCCACGTCGGAGGCGCCGTACAGCCGGTCGAAGTGGTAGTAGCGCTGGCCCTCGGGCCAGCCCGCGGGATCCGACGGTACGTCGCCCACGACGCGCCAGCCGGCGCGGCCGAACGCCTGGGTCAAGGTGAACCGGTCGCTCGCGAGCACCTGGTCGTAGCGCTGCTGCGAGTCGATCCAGAGCCCGCTCTCGAGGGTCGAGTGGGCCAGCCAGCTGATGCCGCCGAAGGTCGGTGAGCGCAGCCAGCCGCTGCGTGCGTGGAACCCGAGGTCCGAGAGCTGGCCGGTGGCCCTGGTCAGGGTGGCGTCGACCAGGGGGGAGAACCACGAGTGCTGGATCGCGACCCGGCCGTAGCTCTCGACGAACACGACGAGCACGTCCATGCCCCGGAGCCGGCCGAGCAGGTCGCGTCCCGGGGTCAGGGCGTAGGGGTCGTGCGCCACCCTCTTCTCGAAGAGAGCGCGGTCGCGGAGGTCCGCCTGGACCTGGTCGACCTGGGAGCGCACCAGGGCCGCTGCCGGCGCGACGGCGACCGGGAGACCGCTGACCTGCGCTCCACCCAAGCCGGCCACCGCCCAGACCAGTGTCAGGACCGCGATCGCGCGCGTCCACCCGCGCGGCCTGCTCCCCACGGCGCGTCGGGTGCGCATGGTGGCCCACACCAGCAGCGCCGCGACGGCGAGCAGACCGAGCAGGGCCCCGGCCACGACCCCGACCTGCCCGGTCCGACCCACCGCCGAGTGCAGCAGATCGAGCCCGGACCCGAGGTAGCCGGGGTCGGTCATGGGGTCGAACGGCCGGTCGAAGGCCTGGTAGAACCCGAGATCCAGGGCGGCCAGCAGCACCGTGACCGTGAGCAGCACGCCGGCGAGCCCCGCGAGCGCGCGCCCGGCGACGGTCGGCAGGACGAGCGCCAGCGCCAGGAACACCACGAGCTCGATCGGGATGCCGAGCAGCGCCGACAGGGTGAGCCGGTCGGGTCGGTGGGGCGCCATCAGGGCCAGCCACACCACCGACACCGCGGCCACGTCGACCACCGGGCCGACCAGCGGCGAACGACGTGCCGCCTGCTCGCGGCGGTGCCGCCGCAGGGTGACCACCTGCCGACCGAAGGACTCGGCCAGCAGCACGAGCGCCACGAGCAGGGCGAGCCGCGCCCACCCGGTCGGCAGCACCTGTGCGGCCGCCACCGTGAGGACGATGCCCTGGATGGCCGCCACCACCTTCGCCCAGGGTCGCGGCGGGACCGGTCGGGTCAGCCACGGCCAGCACACCCCGGCGGCGAGAAGCAGGTAGCGTGCCAGACCGATGAGCAGCACCCACGCGCCCGCGAAGGGGACGACGTACCCGCTGAGCACGAGGATCAGGAAGGCGTCGGTCTCCATGTCGAACGCCGCACCGAACGCAGTCACCGTGCCGCGTGCGCGCGCGAGCCGGCCGTCGACGAAGTCGAGCGTGAGGGCGACCACGGTCAGCCCGACCACCAGCGGCCGGGGCATCTCGTGGTGCCAGGACCGGACGACGAGGGCGGCGACCCCGGTGACCAGGGTCGCCCGGAAGAGGGTGACCGCGTTGGCCAGGCCCAACCGGGCCAGGCC
>JBAUWD010000546.1:0-4644 GCA_049583575.1 Nocardioides sp. | reverse complement strand
GGCCTCGCGTGGTCCGCGAGCCCGACGACCCGGCCCCCGGACCTCAGCAGCGCTGCCAGACCCGCCTGGTGGGCGGTGTCGGCCAGGAGGAGTGCCTCCACATGTGCACCCCGGCGGGCCAGCAGCGCACCGGCGTACAGCGTGTCGCCGCCGTTGTCGCCCTGGCCGACCAGGAGCAGGACGCGGCGACCGTACGCACCGCCCATCAGGTCGATGACCGCGGTCGCCAGCCCGGTCGCCGCGCGCTGCATCAGGGTGCCGGCGGGCAGCGCCGCCATCAGCGCACCCTCCGCCGCGCGCACCTCCTCGACCGTGTGGGCGGCTCTCATGCGGCCCAACCTAACGGGGTCGCGTCACGACTCCAGGACCACGACCGCCGAGGCGATGCCGGCGTCGTGGGAGAGCGACAGGTGGATGTGGACGGCACCGAGCGCGGAGGCCCGGGCGGCGACCGTGCCGGAGATCGCGAGGAGCGGGCGGCCCGAGGACTCCGAGACCACCTCGGCGTCGTGCCAGGCGAGGTCCTCGGGGGCGCCGAGCGCCTTGGCCAGGGCCTCCTTGGCCGCGAACCTGGCCGCCAGCGAGGCCGGCGGCCGGGCGATCTCGCCGGCGGTGAACAGCCGTTCGGCGAGCCCGGGCGTACGGCGGAGGGCGTCCTCGAACCGCGAGATGTCCACCACGTCGATCCCGACGCCGATGATCGCCACCCGTCCGCCCGGCCTACTCGACGGTGACGGACTTGGCGAGGTTGCGCGGCTGGTCGACGTCGTGGCCGAGCAGCGTCGCGAGCTCGCACGCGAACAGCTGCAGGGGTACGACGGCCGGCACCGGCTGCATGAGCGTCGACACCCGCGGCAGCCGGATCAACGTGTCGGCGTACGCCGCGACCTCGGGGTCGTCGTCCTCGGCCAGCACGATGGTGCGCGCACCGCGGGCCCGGATCTCCTGGATCGCGCTCAGCATCTTGTCGTGGAGCTGGTCGCGCCCGCGGGGCGGCACGACGCAGAAGACCGGCAGGCCCTCTTCGATCAGCGCGATCGGCCCGTGCTTGAGCTCCCCGGCGGCGAAGCCCTCGGCGTGCAGGTAGGCCAGTTCCTTGAGCTTCAGCGCCCCCTCCAGCGCGATCGGGAAGCCGACGTGGCGGCCCAGGAACAGCACCGAGCGCGTGTCCTTGAGCTCGGCGGCCAGGTCGTACAGCTGGTCGGCGTCGTCGAGGATCTGCTGCACGTGCCCGGGCATCTCGCCGAGCTCGGCCACGATGCGCGCGATCTCCTCGCCGTACGACGTGCCCTTCACCTGGGCGAGATAGAGCCCGAGCAGGTAGGCGGCGATCACCTGGGTCATGAAGCCCTTGGTGGAGGCCACCCCGATCTCGGGTCCCGCGTGGGTGTAGATGACGGCGTCGGACTCGCGCGGGATCGTCGAGCCGTTGGTGTTGCAGATGGCGAGCACCTTCGACCGCTGCTGCCGCGCGTGCCGGATCGCCATCAGCGTGTCGGCGGTCTCGCCCGACTGGCTGATCGCCACGACCAGCGTCGAGCGGGTCAGGATCGGGTCGCGGTAGCGGAACTCGTGGGCGAGCTCCACCTCGCACGGGATGCGGGTCCAGTGCTCGATGGCGTACTTCGCGACGAGGCCCGCGTAGAACGCCGTGCCGCAGGCGATGATGATGATCTTGTCGACCTCGCGGAGCTCGTCGTCGGAGATGCGGACCTCGTCGAGCTGGAGCCGGCCCTCGGCGTCGTGACGGCCGAGCAGCGCGTCGGCGATGGCACGCGGCTGCTCGAAGATCTCCTTGCGCATGAACCAGTCGTAGCCGTCCTTCTCGGCGGCCGAGAGGTCCCAGTCGACGTGGTAGCGCCTGCCCTCGGCCGGCGTCCCGTCGAAGCCGATCACGGACACGTCATCGCGGGTGATGGTGACGATCTGGTCCTGGCCGAGCTCCATCGCCTCGCGGGTGTGCTCGATGAAGGCCGCGACGTCCGAGCCGATGAAGTTCTCGCCCTCACCGATCCCGACCACGAGCGGGGAGTTGCGGCGAGCGGCGACGACGACCGACGGGTCCTCGGCGTCGACGGCGACCAGGGTGAAGGCGCCCTGCAGGCGCCGGCAGACCTGCTGCATCGCGTGCGTCAGATCACCCCCCTTGGTCAGCTCGGTCTCGACCAGGTGCGCCGCGATCTCGGTGTCCGTCTCCGACGAGAGGTCGTCGCCCGCGGCCTCGACCTCGGCCCGGAGGGCGGCGAAGTTCTCGATGATCCCGTTGTGAACGACGGCGACGCGGCCACGGTCGCCGAGGTGCGGGTGGGCGTTGACGTCGTTCGGCGCCCCGTGCGTGGCCCAGCGCGTGTGGCCGATCCCGGTCGTGGAGGCGGGCAGCGGCGACTCAGCCAGCGCCTTCTCGAGGTTGGCCAGCTTGCCGGCCCGCTTCGCCCACTCGATGCGGCCGTCGGCGACCAGCGCCACGCCCGCGGAGTCGTAGCCGCGGTACTCCAGGCGCCGGAGCCCGTCGATCACGACGTCCTGGGCCTGCTTCTCCCCGACGTACCCCACGATGCCGCACATGGGCCGGAGTCTATCGGCGGCGGACCCGCCCACCCCGGACCCGGCACCCGCCGCGGCACCCGTGCTGGAACAATGCCCGCCATGCCCAACGGTGCGCACGGCGCTGAGCCGTCGCCGTACGTCGAGCTCGACCGCGCCGCCTGGGCCAAGCTGGGGGCGCACGTCGACCAGCCGCTCTCCGCCGACGAGATCTCGAAGCTGCGCGGCCTCGGCGACCAGCTCGACCTCGACGAGGTGCAGCAGGTCTACCTGCCGCTCTCCCGCCTGCTCAGCCTCCGGGTGAAGGCCGCCCGCCGGCTGCACCGCAAGCAGGAGCAGTTCCTCCAGCAGCCGCAGCCGCCGCGCACGCCGTTCGTGATCGGGCTGGCCGGCTCGGTCGCGGTCGGCAAGTCGACCACCGCGCGCGTCCTGCAGCACCTCCTGGCGCACTGGCCCGAGCACCCCAACGTCGCGCTGGTCACCACCGACGGCTTCCTCTACCCCAACGCCGAGCTCGAGCGTCGCGGACTGCTCGAGCGCAAGGGCTTCCCCGAGTCCTACGACCGCAGGGCGCTGCTGGGGTTCGTGGTGGACATCAAGTCGGGCAAGGACGAGGTCGAGGCGCCGACGTACTCCCACCTGGTGTACGACGTGGTACCCGACGAACGCGTCGTGATCAGCCACCCCGACATCGTCATCGTCGAGGGCCTCAACGTCCTCCAGCCGGCGCGCACCACCGACGCCGGGCGCTCCGGCCTCGCGCTCAGCGACTTCTTCGACTTCAGCGTCTACGTCGACGCCGCGACCGCCGACATCCGGCAGTGGTACGTCGACCGCTTCCTGCGGCTGCGCAAGACCGCCTTCGCGGACCCCGCGTCGTACTTCTCGCGCTACGCGCGGCTCTCGACCGCGGACGCCACCGCCACCGCCGAGCAGATCTGGGACACCATCAACGGCCCCAACCTGCGCGAGAACATCCAGCCCACCCGCTCGCGGGCCACGCTGGTGCTGCGCAAGGACCGCGACCACTCGGTGCGCTACGTCCGCCTGCGCAAGCTATGACCGCCGAGCCGGCGAAGACGAGCCGGCACAGCCCCTGGCCCCTGATCACGGCGATCGGCGTGCTCTGCATCGCCGGCTGGGCGGTCCCGGCCCTGCTGATGGCCGGTCGCGGGTTCAGCGTGCAGGACGAGGGCACCTACGTGCTGTCGTACCGCTGGTGGGACACGAACCCCTACTTCATCTCCGGCTCGCAGTACTTCTACGGCCCGCTCTTCGAGCTCGTCCACGAGCGGATCTGGGTGCTACGGGTGCTGCGGGTCGTCATGGTCGTGGCCGCGAACGGCTGGTTCGGCTGGGCGTTCTGCCGCTGGCTCAGCGAGCACCGCGGCATCCGGCTGACGTGGGACGCGCGCATCGGCGGCACCGTCCTGCTCACCGCGGCGGGCGGCCTCGCCTACCTCTGGACACCTCTGACACCCGGGTACTACGACCTCGAGGCCGACGCCAGCCTGGCCCTGGTGGCGCTGCTGCTCATCCTGCTGGTCCGCCTCGACCGGCCGCCGGTGTGGATCCCGGCACTCGCCGGTGTCGTCTCGTTCGTCCTGGTCATGACCAAGTGGCCGGCCGTGCTCGTCGTACTCGTGACCCAGGTGGCCGCCCTGCTCGCCGTCGCTCGCTCGTCGCGACGTGGCGCCTGGCGCTATGCGCTCGCGTTCCCGGCCGGAGTCGTCCTGGCCGCCCTCGCGTGCCAGGTCCTGCTGTTCCCCCTGACCCGGGTGCTGCCCGTCCTGCGCCGGGTCTCGGCACTGACCGCGACGGAGAACCACAGCCTCTCGTTCCTGTTGGGCACCTACCTCCGCTCGACCGGCCTCTTCGTGCTGGCGGCGGTGCTCTTCGCGATCCCCGCGGTGGCCGCGTACCTCGTCGCGTCGCGGATGCTCCCGGCCGCGGCGCAGCGGTACGCGCGGCCCCTGGTCCTGGCCGGTGTCCTGGCCACGGGCGTCCTCGTCCCGCTCCTCTCGGGATGGCACGGCGGGGACGACCGCGGCCGGGTGATGGTGGCCGTGGTGCTGGCGCTGCTGCTGGCCGCCCTGGTGG
>JBAUWD010000545.1:0-4199 GCA_049583575.1 Nocardioides sp. | reverse complement strand
GCTGTGGCGTGGTGGGCCCGCCGGCCATCGGCGCGGCCAGCACGGGGCAGCCGACCCCGAGCCCGGACAGCAGGCTCATGGTCGGGTCGCCGGGGAGGTCATCGTGAGGAGAGTATGACGCGCCCGGCCGCGGGGAGGCGGGACGCGGCGGAGGAACCTCCGCCGACGCCCCACTAGGGTGAGCAGCATGTCGGCCACCCCGTCGTCGTACTCCATCACCATGCGGCTGCACACCGCTCCGGACCACGGCGTCGTCGGTCGGGTGGCGACCGCGATCGCCAGCGCCGGCGGCATCGTCACCGCCATCGACGTCGCCGACTCCAGCCACGACCGCCTGGTCGTCGACGTGACCTGCTCGGCCGCCGACGCCGACCACGCGGAGGTGCTCGTCGCGGCGGTCCGCGAGGTCGAGGGCGTCGACGTCCACAAGGTCAGCGACCGTACCTTCCTGCTCCACATCGGCGGCAAGATCGAGGTCACCAGCAAGGTCCCGCTGCGCACGCGCGACGACCTCTCGATGGCCTACACCCCCGGCGTCGGCCGGGTCAGCATGGCGCTGGCGCGGAACCCCGAGGACGTGTGGCGCCTGACCATCAAGGGCAACTCGGTGGCCGTGGTGACCGACGGATCGGCGGTGCTGGGCCTGGGGAACCTCGGGCCGGGGCCCGCCATGCCGGTGATGGAGGGCAAGGCGGCGCTGTTCAAGCGCTTCGGCGGCATCGACGCCTGGCCCATCTGCCTGGCCACCCAGGACACCGACGAGATCGTCAGGGCCGTCGAGATGATCGCGCCGGGCTTCGGCGGCATCAACCTCGAGGACATCGCCGCGCCGCGCTGCTTCGAGGTCGAGCGCCGGCTGCGCGAGAGCCTCGACATCCCGGTCTTCCACGACGACCAGCACGGCACCGCGATCGTCGTCCTCGCAGCGCTGACGAACGCCCTGCGCTGCGTGACGAAGACGCTGCCCGAGGCCCGGCTCGTCGTCTCGGGCGCCGGGGCCGCGGGCTCGGCGATCGTCACGCTGCTCCTGGCGGCGGGCGCGCGCGACGTCGTGGTCTGCGATCGCGACGGCGTCCTGGCGGCCGGCGACGAGGCGCTCAGCCCGGCGATGGCCGAGCTCGCCTCGCGGACCAACCCGCGTGGCATGCGAGGCGGCCTGCACGACGCGCTCCGCGACGCCGACGTGTTCATCGGGGTCAGCGCCCCGGGGATCCTGCCCGCCGAGTGGATCGCCGACATGGCCCCGCAGGCCGTCGTCTTCGCCCTGGCCAACCCCGACCCCGAGGTCGACCCGGCCGACGCCGAGAAGTACGCCGCGGTCGTGGCCAGCGGTCGCTCGGACTTCCCGAACCAGATCAACAACGTCCTCGCGTTCCCCGGCGTCTTCCGCGGGCTGCTGGACGCGCGGGCGCACGAGATCACCATCGAGATGCTGCTCGAGGCGGCGTATGCGATCGCGCACGTGGTCAACGACGAGGAGCTCAACCCGAACTTCATCATCCCGAGCGTCTTCAACGGCGACGTACCGAAGGCCGTCGCGGCCGCGATCCGAGGAGCTGAGAATTGACCAACCTGGACGACTTCCACGCCACGACCATCGACGGTGAGGACCGTGCTCTCGGCGACTACGTCGGTCAGGTCGTCCTGGTCGTCAACACCGCGAGCAAGTGCGGCTTCACACCGCAGTACGAGGGGCTGCAGCAGCTCTACACGACGTACGCCGACGACGGCTTGACCGTGCTCGGCTTCCCGTGCGACCAGTTCGGGAACCAGGAGCCGGGGTCCGAGGACGAGATCGCCGGCTTCTGTCAGCGCAACTACGGCGTCACCTTCCCGATGTTCGCCAAGACCGACGTGAACGGCCCGGACGCCCACCCGCTCTTCGAGTGGCTGAAGGACGAGCAGGGTGGGCTGCTGGGTGGCCGGATCAAGTGGAACTTCACCAAGTTCCTGATCGGGCGAGACGGGACCCCGATCGCCCGCTTCGCCCCGCAGAAGGCGCCCGCCGAGCTCGCCGCCGACATCGAGGCGGCACTGGGTGGCTCCGCGGACTCGGCCGCCGTGGGTGGGTGACCCGGGCGGCAGGCTCAGCCCTCGCTCGCGCAGAGCGCGGCGCCGACGATGCCGGCCGCGTTGAGGAGCTCGGCGGGGATGATCTCGGTCTCGATGTCGATCAGCGGCAGGAACCGGTCGGCCTTCTTGCTGACCCCCCCGCCGACCACGAACAGCTCGGGCGAGAAGAGGTGCTCGAGCGTGCGGTAGTACGTCGTCAGCCGCTCGGCCCAGTCCTCCCAGGAGAGGTCGTGGCGCTCGCGGACGCTCGCAGCCGCCCGCGACTCGGCGTCGTGGCCGTGGATCTCGAGGTGGCCGAGCTCGGAGTTGGGGATCAGCACGCCGTCGTACACGAGGGCCGAGCCGATACCGGTGCCGAGCGTGGTGACGATGACCAGGCCGCGGCGGCCCTTCGCTGCGCCGTACCGCACCTCGGCGAGGCCGGCCGCGTCCGCGTCGTTGACGACGTGCACGTCGCGGCCGGTCGCCTCGGTGAAGAGCCTGTCGGCGTCCTCACCGATCCAGTGCTTGTCGATGTTGGCGGCGGAGTGCACGACGCCGTGTCGCACGACGCCGGGCACGGTCACACCCACGGGTCCGTCGGAGTCGTCGAAGCACGAGAGGAGCGCGACGAAGACCTTCGCCACCGCGTCCGGCGTCGCGGGCTGCGGAGTGTCGATCCGCACCCGCTCCTCGGTGAACTCGCCCTTCCCCAGGTCGACCGGGGCGCCCTTGATGCCCGTCCCGCCGAAGTCGATGCCGAACGGGAGGCCGGACCCGCGGTGCGTGCTCATGCACCCATCTCAGCCCGCCGCGGCCGGGGCGGCAACCTGGATCCTTGCCAGGGTGGGTTTACAAACCATATGGTCTTGTAAACCCTTTCTCGAGGAGGTACGCCGTGACACCGTCGGAGACCGCTCGCAGCACCGTCCCCGAGGGCTCCACCGCGCACTGGCGCGACAAGAAGCGCCACCTCTGGCTGATCGGACTGGTGGTGCCGTCGCTCGCGTTCATCGCGATCGGCATGTGGCGGATCACCGGCTGGGGCGTGTGGTTCTGGATCGGACCGATCGTGATCCTGGGCGTCGTACCCGCCATCGACCTGTGCGCCGGGCTCGACCGCTCCAACCCGCCCGACGACGTGATCGAGGCTCTGGAGAAGGACCGGTACTACCGCTGGATCACCTATCTCTTCCTGCCGATCCAGTACGCCGGCTTCGTCGGCGCCTTCTGGGTGATCACGCGCGCCGATCTCTCGACTCTCGACCGGGTCGGCATCGCGATCTCCATCGGCTGCATCGGTGGCATCGGCATCAACACCGCACACGAGCTCGGCCACAAGAGGGAGGCCAACGAGCGCTGGCTGTCGAAGATCGCCCTGGCCCAGAGCTGCTACGGCCACTTCTACATCGAGCACAACCGCGGCCACCACGTCCGGGTCGCGACCCCGGAGGACCCGGCGTCGGCTCGGATGGGCGAGAACTTCTACCAGTTCTGGCCGCGCACGGTGGCCGGCTCCCTGCGCTCGGCGTGGAGGCTCGAGAAGAAGCGCATCGCTCGCCGCGACCAGCACCCCTGGCGCCTGTCGAACGACGTCCTCAACGCCTGGCTGATGTCGGCGGTGCTGTGGGGCACGATGATCGCGGTCTTCGGCGTCGGGATCACGCCGTACCTCGTGATCCAGGCGGTGGTGGGCCTCTCGCTGCTCGAGGTCGTGAACTACATGGAGCACTACGGGATGCTGAGGCAGAAGGTCGGGGTCGGGGAGCGGCGGCGCTACGAGCGCGTCGACCCCTCCCACTCGTGGAACTCCAACAACATCGCGACCAACGTGCTGCTCTACCACCTGCAGCGTCACAGCGACCACCACGCGAACCCCACGCGGCGCTACCAGTCGCTGCGTGACCACCAGGAGAGCCCGGTGCTGCCGACGGGGTACGCCGGGATGATCGTGCTGGCCATCGTGCCGGCCGTCTGGCGCCGGGTGATGGACCCGCGGGTGCTGGCCCACTTCGGCGGTGACATCACACTGGCGAACCTCTCGCCGCGCAAGCGGGAGCGGATCCTGGCGCGGTACGGCGTCACGGGAGCGCCGGCGGGGCCGGCCGCCGCGCCTGCGCACGAGCCACCGCCGCCCGTCCCCGCAG
>JBAUWD010000544.1:0-19629 GCA_049583575.1 Nocardioides sp. | reverse complement strand
GCGCTGCCGCGCACCCTGCGCGACGCGAAGGCCGAGCTCGAGGACCTCGCGGCGGTGCCGGTGCGCTGGTTCCGGCCGCCGTACGGCGCTCAGGACGGCGGCACCTGGCGCGCTGTGCGCGGGGCGGACCTGACGCCGGTGCTCTGGAGCCTGGACTGCCAGGACTGGGTGACCCTGCCGCTCGAGGACCACCTCGCGAGCCTCCGCACCGGTCAGCTCGCGGGCAGCGTCGTACTCCTGCACGACGGGTACGCCGATGGGGCCGACGGCGTCGACGACGGCCCGCCGCCCGATCTCGACCGCCTCGCCCTCACCTCGGCGGTGCTCGCCGAGGTCCGCGCGGCCGGCTTGTCACCGCAGAGCCTCGGTGACGCTCTCTCCACCACCCGCCCCGTCCGGCGCCCGTGGTTCGACGAAGGGTGACCGGCCGAGGCCCGTCGCTGCTGATCATCCTCGGGGTACGGGGTCCGCCTCCGCACCGCCGACCTCGGCGACCTCGGCGCCGGCGGGCACTGCGGGGCCGGGTTCGGCGACGCGGGTCGGCATGAAGAACCCCACGGCGAGAAGCGCCAGGGTGATGAACACCGACACCAGGAAGACGTCGTGGATGGCCGGCTCGAGGACCGCGCTCGAGAGGTGCTCGAGATTCGGGTCGGAGGTGTCGAGGCGACTGCTCACGTAGCTGTTCACGACCGCGCCGAACACCGCGACGCCGACCGCACTGCCGACCGAGCGGGCGAACATGTTCGCGCCGGTGGCCACGCCCCGGCTCGACCACGAGACGGCGGTCTGGGCCGCCACGACGCCGGGGCTGGCGACGTACCCGAAGCCGACGCCCATCACGAAGCAGGCGAGAGCCAGGTGCCAGACCGAGCTACCGCGGTCGACGCTGAGCAGGATGAGTGCGCCCGCGACCGCGATCACGGCGCCGATCGAGAGCGTGGCCCGGAAGCCGATGCCGAGGTAGAGCCGACCGGCCGTGGCGGCGGCGATCGGCCACCCGATCGTCATCGCCGCCAGGGCCAGGCCGGCGACCAGCGCTCCGGTGCCGAGGACACGCTGCGAGTAGAGCGGGACGTACGACGACAGCCCCATCAGCAAGATGCCGACCACGAGCGAGCCGGCGCTGGTGACGTTGAGGACGCGCATCCGGAAGACCCACAGGGGCAGGACCGGCTCGGCCGCCCGCCGTTCGACGACGACGAAGGCGACGAGCAGCGCGGCCGCGACGACGAAGAGGCCGATGCTCGCGCCGGAGTCCCACGCCCACTGCACACCGCCCTCGAGCAACGCGAGCAGCAGCAGCGTGCCCCCCGCACCGAGCAGCCCCGCACCCAGGTAGTCGATCGAGTGCTTGCGCCGCTCGACGTTCTCCTCGAACCTGCGCCAGAGCACCCAGCCCGCAGCCAGGCCGAGGGGGAGGTTGACGTAGAAGATCCATCTCCACCCGATCGTGTCGGAGAACACCCCACCGAGGGTCGGTCCGATGAGGGCCGCCATGGCCCAGACGCTGGCGAGATAGCCCTGGACGACCGCGCGCTCCTGCAGCGTGTAGATGTCGCCGAGGATCGTCATCCCGATCGGCTGGATGGCGCCGGCGCCGAGCCCCTGGGCCAAGCGGAAGACGATCAGGGAGGTCATCCCCCAGGCGACGCCGCACAGCAATGAGCCGGCCACGAACAGCCCGACCCCGAGCAGCATCAGCGGCTTGCGACCGTAGAGGTCGGCGAGCTTGCTGTAGATCGGGACCGAGACCGCCTGCGCCAGCAGGTAGATCGAGAACAGCCAGGGGAACGACGTGAAGCCGCCGAGGTCCTCGACCACCGACGGGACCGCGGTGGCCAGGATGGTCGAGTCTATCGCGACCAGACCGACGCTGAGCATCACCGCCAGCAGGATCGGGCCGCGCTCGCTGCGCAGGCCGACATCGGCCCGTGAGGCCCGGGGCGAGGCGGCGGTCGTCACGTGGCCGCAACCTCACGGCACCCGTCGACATTCCCGGCGCGCGGCCACCCTGGCACTCTCGACGATCACGGGACCGTCAGGACGCCGGAGCAACGCGGGCAACGGCGGGACGTCTCACGGAAGGGACCAGCACGATGAGCGATGAGCAGGTGGGGCCGGAGACCAGCGGGGTCGCAGTGGAGCTCCTGGCCACCGTCGATCTCGGCCCGGAGATCCCGGGGATGGAGGGGCGCCGGCTCCGGATGCGCCTGGTGACCATGGAGCCCGGAGGAGTCTTCGGCCCCGTCCACGACCACGCGGGCAGGCCGGGGATCGTCTACGTGCTCCAGGGCACGATCACCGACCACCGGGAAGGGACCGCCACGGAGTACGGGCCCGGCGTGGGCTGGCCCGAGGACCGCAACACCCTCCACTGGCTCGAGAACAGGGGATCGGTGCCGGCCGTCGAGGTCTCCGTCGACGTCGTCCAGCACGAGTAGTCGCCAGCGAGGTCAGTTGATGTCGAACTCGTTGCCCTCCGGGTCCTTCATCCCCACGGCGTAGTGGTCGAGCCCCTCCTCGGGCAACGCGCCGGTGACGGTGGCGCCGAGCCGGGCCAGCCGGGCGGCCTCGGCATCGACCCGCCTCCGGCGGGCCTCGAGGGGATCCCTGCGGTCTCCGCTGGCGTGGATGTCGAGGTGCAGCCGGTTCTTCGATGTCTTGGCGTCGGTCACGACGTGGAACCAGATGCTCGGCCCCGCACCGTCAGGGTCGCTGATGCGGCCGGCTCCCTCGACCAGGTCCTCCTCCGGCAGCCCGATGTCGCGGTAGAAGTCGTGCCAGGTCGTGAACCCCTCGGGGACCGGGGCGATCTCGTAGCCCAGGGCGGCGGCCCAGAACCGCGCGAGGAGATCGGGGTCGGCACAGTCGATGACCAGCTGGAAGCGGACCGGCACCGGTGTCCTCCGTCGTACTCGGTGAGCCATGCTCCGCGCAGGCTACGGGCGGCCACCGACACCCGGCACCCGAGCCGCCCGACCAGGGGCCCGGCCAGACCAGATCAGTAGTACCAGGGGAAGCGCGGCACGCTCAGCGACTGCTGGCGGTCACTGTTGGCATTGTGCGGCTGACCTGCGCAGACGCGCTGGTGGTCGTTGGTCTCGACCGGTCGCGGCTGATCGTCCTGCCACACATGTGCCACACACACAAACGCGTTCATCGGCCCGTTTCCTGATCGTCCGACTATTCGGCGAGCGATGGCTCCCGTTCTTGGCCAGCGCGGAAGACCCAGCTGCCGGTCGGTGACTGCGTGGGCTCGGACCTCCGGTCACGGACCAGCAGGGCGGCTGCGGCGAGGACGGTGACGACGACCGCCGCCCAAAAGGTGACGGCACTTCCACCGACGACGCCGGCGTAGGAGTAGGTGGCGTTGAACGAGGCGTGGAACGCCGCGGCCACCAGGACGCTGTAGCCGCACAGTTCCATCAGGTAGGCCATCACCACGCTGGTGGCAACGACCAGGACCAGGAATCCGGGCAGGGGGAGGCCGCGGTCGGTCTCGCCGGGGACGGAGAGCAGCGGGATGTGCCAGACCGCCCAGACGACTCCGACGGTCAGGCCGGCGGGGCCGACGCCCATGCGGGCACGCAGTCGTGGGAGCAGGACGCCGCGCCACATCAGCTCCTCGGTCAGCAGGTAGAGCAACGTCCCGACGGCCAGGAAGCTCAGGGCGGACGGCAGTGAGAGGACGACGCCGGTCGCCACCTGATGTCCGGTGGCCTTGGTTACGCCGACGGCGATCGCGGCGACCGCCACCGGGAGCCCGAGTGCATAGCCGTAGGCGCGGGCGGGAACCCGCCATGCCAGCAGTCGGCGTCCGAGGTCGCGCAGGAGGGAGCGGCCCCAGCAGGCGGCCGCGGCCAGGAGAACAGGAACGGTCATGCTCCACAACGCCACGCCCTGGGGCAGGTGCCAGTCGATCAGGCCGTGAGCCTGCGCCAGCCGGCTGCCCCAGACCAGCCACGGACCTGTGAAGGCGGCGGCCACGACAACCGCCAACTTCCTGGCCTCCGTACGACGAGGGGAGGGCGATGCCAATCGTACGGGGCGGTGGCGAGTCTCGACGGGTGTAGGCGCGGCGCTCATGCGACGCTCACTCGTGTCGCGGTGGGCGCGCGGCGAGCGCGGGCGGCCATCGCGGCCGTCGCGGCGTAGCGAGCCACGACCATGGCCAGGGCCATCAGGACGAACGCAGCGGTCCAGGCGTCAGCGCCGGTGATCTGGTGGCGGATCGAGAACTCGCCGACTGCCCGGGCGCCGGAGTGGGTGGCCCACTCGGCGAAAACGATCCGGCCACCGATGACGAGCAGCCACAGGGCCGCGAACGCGGCCCCCGCCGACACTGACAGTCCGGTTCCCGAGGGCCCCGGATGCACACGGGTGAGCGCGGCGGCCAGCAGCCCGAGGAGCAGTCCGGCGGCAACGCCGACCAGCTCCAGGCGGGTGTCGTGGCCGGCGGTAGGAGTGTCGCGGAGGAAGACGAACGCCGCGGTCCCGACGATGGCGAACGGCGGCAGGAGCGTGGCGAGGGTGAGGCGTCGGGTGCCGAGATTGCGGGACAGGACCCAGCCCAGAAGGGCCAGGTTCAGGATCCATTGTGCGGTGGTCATAGCGGTGAGTCCTTCGTGAGGGTGAGTTCGACTTCTTCTGGAAGCGTCGCGCGCGCGGAGGGGCAGCCACATCGGCGAGGCCGTCCGGGGGGCCCGTGCGCATCGGCCCGGTCCGACCTGGCCGAATGACGTACGCCGACGGTGCGCCGGGGCTTCTGCCACGGGGGGGCGATGAGCCTCAGATCGCGCGGTTGACGGTGAAAGGCAGATGGCGGGTGTGGCGGCCACGGGGACGGGCCAGGCGAGCGGTGCGTCGGGTGGCTGCGTCGCCGACACGTCGTTCGATCTCGGTGTGGGCCAGGGCGAGGCTGAGGTGGTGGTTCATGACGACTCCTTCGGGAGGGCGGGGTGGTTGCTGCCTGCGAAGAAGTCTTGTCGCGTGCGCGGGTCTGGCGCGTCGGAGAAGTAGCCGCACGCGGATGTGGGCTTCGGCCCACGGCGTATCGGCCGATTGACGGTGCTTTGGCTCAGGCGGGGAGCGGGAGCAGCACCCGGATCTGCCCGCCCTGTCCCGGCGAGGAGATGATCTCCAGTCGGGCACCAGCGGCGTGTGCTCGGTCGCGCATCGTGCCCATGCCGAGGTGACCCGGGCGCGACATGCTCGGGTCGAACCCTCGGCCGTCGTCGACGATCTCGAGCAGGAGTCCGTCGTCGGTGGACTGAAGGGAGACGTCGATGCGGGTGGCCTCGGCGTGTTTGAGGGCGTTGTGCATCGCCTCGAGGGCGAGGCGGTAGAGGTGCTCTTCAGCGTCTGCCGGGATGGGGATGCGCTCGGTCGGCGCCTGGACCCGGATGGGGACCTGCTCGCGTGCCGTGAGCGCTGTGGCCTGCTTGACGAGGGCCTGGGCGAGGCCTTCCTCCTCGAGTGCGCCGGGGCGCAGCTCGAAGATCAGCGCGCGCATCTCTGCGAGGGCAGCCTGGGTAAGGCCGCGCAGCTGGTCCACCTCGACAGCGAGAGGATGCTCGTCCGGAATCTCCGCCGCCTCCAGATGGCGCTGCGCGGTGCGGACGTGCAGGGTCATCGAGAACAGTGCCTGGCTGACGGAGTCGTGTAGGTCCCGGGCCAGCCGGTTCCGTTCGACCAGTGCGGCGTTCTGCTCGGCGGTGCGGAACATCGTGCTGTTGCGGACGGCGACCGCGGCCTGGTCGGCCAGGGCGCGCAGGTAGGACTGCTCGTCGCTGGTCAGGTCCTGACCCGCCGCGAGGTAGATCGCTAGCTCTCCGACCTGCACGCCCGACACCACCAGCGGGATGATCGAGATGTCCTCCCACTCCGGGTCCTGGAGGAACGGGTGCACCGGCTCCAGCACCGGCTCGGCGAGAGCCTCGGCCGCGAAGTCGCGTCGGACGGTCACGTCGTAGGTCGGGACCGGCTCGAGGTTCTCGAATCCCCGGCGCAGCCAGATCTCCTCCAGGGCAGCGGCGAATCCGTCGCCGAGGATCGGGTCGGCGTAGGCCGTCGCAGGGCGTGAGAGGTCCTCCTCCCAGCAGGTGACCGAGCACGCGCGGGCTGCGGTCGTCTGCCGCACGGCGGCGACGACCTCGGCCAGGGTCGTGGCCAGCGGCTGGTCGACGCTCATGCCGGTGGCCACTTGGGAGAACGTCGCGATCCGGGCCTCGAGCCGCTGGAACGAGAGCACGCGGTCGGTCGCGTCGGTGATGATGTCCACGACTCCGACCACCCGTCCGTCGACGAAGAGCGGGGCGAAGACGACGTCCCAGTAGGTCTCCATGCCGGGGATGGTGATCCGGTGCGCCGCCTGGCGGACCATCTGGCCGCCGAGTGCGTGATGGAACAGCTCGTGGACCGACTCCTCGTTGCCCGGGATGAGCTCGTCGATGTGTCTCCCGGGTGCCGTGTACTCGGGCGGCACTCCCAGGTAGTGCTCGTAGAAGCTCACCCAGGTCTTGTTGCAGCGCTGCAGCCGCATGTCGGGGCCGAACACGGCCACCCCCATCGGCGTGCGATCAAAGAACAGCGCGAGGAGCTGCGCGTCGAGGGAGTCGGTTGCGGGTGGCAGCGGCTCGGCCACCGGTTCGGTGGGCATCGAGGTGCTCCGAAGCGGCGAGCGTCGCCCGTCGTCAGGCTCGACTGTGGTCATCATGATTTCCCGTACCGGCCTCGTCTGCGCTGACGAGTCCTTCGCGAACCGCCCACATGGCCGCCTGCGTCCGGCTGGCCAGGTCGAGCTTGGCGAGAATGTTCGACACGTGGGTGCGCGCAGTGCGCTCGGCGACTCCGAGCCGCTTCCCGATCTCCCGGTTCGTGGCTCCCTCGGCAACGAGGACCACGACCTCCCGCTCGCGCGCAGTTAGAGACTCGGCCGCGGAGGGTGGGGTGCGAAGCGAGGCGGCGAGGGCCGCCGCTACCGCGGGGTCCAGACGCACCTCCCCCGCCATCGCGGCGCGGATGGCATCGACGACATCCGCGGCGTCGGCATCCTTGAGGAGATAGCCGGTTGCTCCGGCCTGGAGCGCTGCGCGGATGCGTGACTCCTCCACGAACGACGTCACCGCAATGACGTCGATCTCGGGCCAGGACGCCTTGATCTCCTGCGTGGCCTCGACGCCGTCCAGGTGGGGCATCTGCAGATCCATGAGAACGACGTCGGGTGCCTGGCCGGCGGGGTGCAGTGCCGCGATCCGGGCCAGTGCCTCCCGGCCGTTGGCGGCCTCGGCGACCACCTCGATCCCCGGTTCTGTGCCGAGGTAGGCCGCGAGTCCGGTCCGGACGATGGCGTGGTCGTCGACGAGCATCACCCGGATCGGCTCCTCGTTCGCATGGGTCACGTGCTCGGTTCCTCTCGTCGGGCGGCGCGGACGGTGGCGACAGCCCGGTGGATCGCCTCCCCGTCACCGTCCTTCTCTACGAATGCTGCCGCACCGGCCTGCAGGGCGGGAAGTCGCATCGACCCGCTCATGCTCATCGCCACCACGGGCACGGCCGCGCCGAGTCGTCGGAGGAGGCCCAGCGACAGCGGGCTCTGGTCGGGTGCGTTGACCACGGCGACCTCGTAGTCGCGCACCTGAGCTCGCGTCAGCTGTCGCGCTTCGCTGGGGCCGACTGCGACGACCTCCAGCCCGTCGGGTCCGGTGAGCAGACTGCTCAAGGCGGAACGCACTCGAGCGTCCTCATCGACTACGAGCACGGCTGCGGCGCGAGTCACCCTTGCCCCGAGCTCCGCGAAGGAGCAGCCTGACTCGCAGGCATGCGGTGCGAGCGATCCGCTCTCGAGATCCAGGGACACGCAGGTGAGACGACTACGACGTTCATGGGACGTCCTTTCCATCCGAGGACCCGAGCATGCGGGTCCTTCGCGTGCCATCACCAGGGCGAAGCGGCCGTTCGAGCCGCGCCCTTGCGCCGAGGAGGGGCTCGGCCGAAAGACGTAGATTCGAGAGCCTCTAATGAAGGAGGATCGGCGGCGACCACGGCCGCCGCTCTGCGAAGTTCATATCGGCGTCACGGCGGAGGAGGAGCGCTCCGCCGCCTCGCCACATTCACTGCGCGCACAACTGGGTACGGGGACTGCAACTCCTGAGCAGACGGGGCACGACGTCGCAGCGATCCAATCGGCCCGTGCCGCGCTCTCGCTCATCCAAGAGGTGACTCCGTCGCAACGACGCCTCCAATGTCGTCTACCGGCGCCACGTGGCGGCGCAAGATGACCAGGCCCATGACGGCCCCCAGCAGGGCGGTCAGGCTCCCTACGACCAGGCTGTGCTCTACAGCGAGGTCGAATGAGGCGCGTGCAGCAGCCGCCAGTCCGACGCCCGCGGGCCCCTGCTCATGGGCTATCCGCATCGCCTCGCCGTACGAGGAGCTGGCGCCGTCCGGTACTGACGCTGGCAGTCCGGAGCGATAGGCCGCCGCCGCTACTCCCCCGAGCACGGCGACACCCAGAGCGGCGCCCAGCTCCTGCATCGTGTCGTTCATCGCCGATCCGATCCCGGCATTGTCACGCGGGAAGCAGCTCATGAGCGCCGCGCTGGCGGGCGCCATGGCGAGACCCAGCCCGACCCCCAGAAGTACGATCCCCACGGCGACCGGCAGATACTGCTCACGGCTCGCTCCCAGGCCCAGCGTGGCCAGCCCGACAGCGAGCACTGCCAGGCCCACGGCGACGGCCCGGTTGTTTCCCACCCGGGCGGCGAAGGCCGGAGACAGGGGAGAAGCGATCGCGATCGCGACTGCCACTGGCAGCGTGCGCACACCGGCCCCGAGCGGGGAATAGCCCAGGGTCAACTGGAGGAACTGGGTGAGCACGAACGTTGCGCCGGCCAGGCTGAACATGAGCAGCACGCCCACCGAGCTGGCGCCTAAGAACTGACGCGAACGCAGCAGCGAGATCTGCACCATGGGATGCTCGCAGCGTTCCTCCCATATCACGTAGAGCACCCCGAAGGCCGCCGAGACCAGCAGCCCACCCACAACCGTGGTGCTCAGCCACCCCCGCTCAGGGACCTCGATCATCGACCGAACGAGAGCGAGGATCGTGACGGAAGCGAGGAGGGCGCCGACCAGGTCGGGACGAGGAGAATCGCTGCGCCGCGACTCCGGCACGATCGCCACGGCTGCGCTCAAGGCCACCACGACGACGGGCACGTTGACCAAGAACACCGAGCCCCACCAGAAGTGGTCGACGAGCAGCCCACCCAGGACCGGCCCCGCAGAGACGCCCAGCGCCGAGACACCGCCCCAGACCGCGATCGCACGAGGTCGCTCGTCGGCGTCGAAGACATGGACGAGGATCGCCAGCGTCGCCGGCATGAGGAACGCGCCACCCACACCCATCAGCCCCCGAGCGATGACCAGGGACAGCGCTGAGCCCGCGAAGGCGGCGGCGAGCGAGCCGAGGCCGAAGACCACGAGCCCCCCAAGGAGGCCACGGCGGCGGCCGAAGCGGTCCGAGACACTGCCCGCGGTGAGCAGAAGCCCCGCGAAGACGAGCGAGTACGCGTCGACGACCCACTGGATCTGGGAAGTGGACAGCGACAGATCCTCGATGAGAGAGGGGACGGCCACGTTGAGGATTGTGTTGTCGAGGGTGACCAGGAAGAGGCTCAGGCACAGGACGGCGAGGATCTGCCACCGCCGCGGATGGCGCACCTGCGGCGCGTGAACCGGTGGCGATGCGGAGGGGATCCGCGGGCTAGCCCCGCTTATGACCTGAGACATGTGGAGGTCTCCTCTACTGTTCACCGCCTGCTGCGGCTCTCGCGTCCAGCGTCGCCACCGTGGCCACCATGACGCCTCGGGCTGTACGACCTTCTTTGCCGCGACCTTCGGCCGGTCGCCGGGCCGGCCGGATGACGTAGGCCGGGTGACGTGGGTTCTCGCAGGCTCATGGCGACAGCCGAGCAGAACTCCGGGGCCAAGCCGGGAGCGACCGTTCGCCGGGTCGGCGCCCGCTCACCCCTGCTGGCGGCACCGGCATGTCGAGGCCACGGCGTCGCCCTCGATGCTTGTCCGCCGCGCCCGAGTCCTCCAGGCTGGCGACATGACCACGGAGCCCGACCCTCCCGTCGTCACCTCGCCGCCCGCGGCGGTGGGGGGCTCTCGGGTGCAGTGGCACCAGGTCCCGGGCGTCGTTCGCGCCGGCATCGAGAATCGGCTCGGGTCAGCTGTGGTGTCGGCACAAAGCCAGCCGGGCGGGTTCTCGCCAGGCAGCGCTGACCGTGTGGTGCTCGCCGACGGCCGCCGCGCCTTCGTCAAGGCCGTGGGCACCGAGGTCAACCCGGACTCACCACCGATCCACCGCCGCGAGCTAGCGGTGACCGAGGCCCTGCCCGATGCGGGCTTCGCCCCGCGGCTGCTCTGCGGGTATGACGACGGCGACTGGGTGGCGCTCGCCTTCGCCGACGTCGATGGGCACTCTCCGCGGATACCGTGGAGGATCGAAGACCTGACCTGCTGCCTTGCCGCGCTCGGCGAGATGGCCGTGTGGCTCTCGCCATCACCACTGCCCGACCTGCCGCGCCTCGTCGACGCGGTGGCCGACGACTTCACCCGGTGGGACACTCTCGCCGCTGACGTGCCGACCGACCTGGACCCGTGGGCGACCGAACGGCTCCCGGAGCTGGCCGCTCTCGGCCGCCACAGCCTCGAAGCGATGGACGGTGTCGCGCTCGTGCACAGCGACGTCCGCGCCGACAACCTGCTGCTCACCGACGACAGGGTCGTCGTGGTGGACTGGCCGTGGGCGTCGCTCGGGGCACCGTGGGTCGACAGCCTCACCCTTGTACTCAACGCGGCGGTCTTCGGCGAGCACGACCCCGAGGCGCTGCTGAGCCGCACTCCAGTGCTCACAGCCGCCGATCCGGAAGCTGTGACGGCGACCGTGGCCGGCCTGGCCGGCTACTTCTCCTGGCAGGGCCGTCAGCCCGCGCGGCCGGAGATGCCGACCATCCGCAAGTTCCAGCTTGCCCAGGCTGACGCCTGCCTGCGATGGCTGCGGGTCCGTCTCGACGCCGCTCCCTGGTAGCACTCGCGGTCCGGGCGCCATACCGGTTGTGTGACACCGAGACGCGGTGGGCGCGCCCTCCGGTGGGCAGACGGGGAGGAATCTCCCCATGAGCCTTGGATCGACCATCGACTTCCTCGTCGACACCGATCCAGCACCTCCCTTGGCCTGATCTCCGGATCTCCCGATCACCGACTCTCGTTGGCTGTCTTCGGTGCCCGGAATCTCCCTCGGATACCTGTCGTCCTGCCGTCCCAAGCCCTTCTTCCCAGGCGGGACGCATGCTACGAAGGACGTAGATGGGTCGCCCGTGATCGGGCGGCCCACGCGGCATTTCTAGGGGTCCGTTGGTTGTCGACGGACGTCGTCGAGGTGGTGATCGGCGTGCATGGCGGCGTGAAGTTCTACCGGGGCGCGGCGAAGGCCGCGCGCGCCTACGTCGAGCGTGACCGTTCGCGGGCGGATGACTACTACCTCGCCGAGGGCGGCGGGGTCGCCGAGCGGCTCACGGCGACCCGGGATGGTGTCGCGAGAGCCGGCTCGATGGACGGGGACTCTTACGAGCAGTGGGTCGCCGGGGTCGACGTCGACACCGGTCGCAGGAAGGGCCGGGTCCGCGAGGACGCGAACGCGTTGCGGTTCGTCGAGGTCACGGTGAACGGCCCGAAGACCTGGTCGCTGGCCGCGGCCCTGCATCCGGAGATCTCGTCCATGTTGGACAAAGCCCAGGACAAGGCGGCCGCCGAGATCGTCGGCTGGGTCGCCCAGCATGCGACCACCCGGGTCGGGCCGCGGGGCCGCCAGGTCCAGGTGCCGGTGGAGCGGATCGAGGCGGCCGTGATCCGGCACTACACGTCGCGGGCCGGCGACCCGCATCGGCATCTGCACCTCCAGGTCAACGCCCGCGTCTGGGCGGCCGGCGCCTGGCGTGGCCTGCACTCGGTGGGCGTGCGGGACATGATCGAGGCGATCAACGGCATCGGGCACGCCGCAGTCGCCACCGACCCGGAGTTCCGGGCGGTCCTTGCCGGCCACGGCCTCACCCTGGATGCCGAGACTGGGGAGATCGAGCAGCTCGCGCCGTACGTCGGGGCGTTCAGCGCCCGGACTGGTCAGATCCACCGCAACATCGACCGGTATGAAGCCGAGTGGCGGGGCGAGCACCCCGGTGAGGAACCGGGGCCGCGGTTGCGCGAGGCGTGGGATCGGCGGGCTTGGGCCGATGCGCGGCCGGACAAGGTCCTCCCCATCGATGGCGCGGAGCTGGTCGAGCGGTGGAACGCCGAACTGCGCGCCTTGGGCTACCAAGACCCGGCCGCCCCCGCCGTGCTCGAGGCGACGCAGGTGGGCTGGATCGACCGGGACGGGGCGGCGGACTGGGCGATCTCGCAGCTCGGGGCGAAGCGGTCGGCGTGGAACACCGCCGACATCCGTGGCAAGGTCGAGGTCCTGCTGGCCCAGACCAACCTGGTCGCGGAGCCCGCGGCGCGGATCGAGCTCGCCGAGGACATCACCGCTCGCGCCGCCTCACGCTGTGTTCGGCTGCTGGCCTCCCCCGACGTGCCCGAACACCTCAGGTCACTGACCTCCCCGCATGTGGTGAAGGTCGAGGCGGACCTCGTCCACCGTCTCGCCAGTCGTGGCGAGAACCCTGCGCGCCGGGTGCGCCTGCAGGGGCGAGGGCTGACGCGGATTGACCCCACCCAGGCCGCGGTGGTCGGCGCCCTGGCCGGGGACGGCCAACTCATGGTCGTGGAGGGCGCGCGGCCGGTGCGGGCAAGACCACCGCGCTGAGGGCGGCGCAGACCGTGCTGGCACGGCAGGGGCATCGGCTGCTGGTGGTGACGCCGACGTTGAAGGCGGCCGAGGTCGCCGCCGCGGAGACCGGCGCCGACGGGCACTCGGCCGCGTGGCTGATCCACCAGCACGGCTGGCGCTGGGACGCCGACGGGCACTGGGCGAGGCGCCCCGACGCCACACCGGACCCGGCTGCCCGGCTGCGCCCTGGAGACCTGCTGCTGGTCGACGAGGCGGGGATGCTGGACCAGGACACCGCCCGCGCGCTCCTGACGATCGCCGACGAGGCCGGGGCGCGGGCCGCGCTCGTCGGGGACCGGCACCAGCTTCCCGCGGTCGGACGCGGCGGCGTCCTGGACCACGCCCGCGCTTGGGCCCACTCGACCGCGGTCGTGTCGTTGGAGACGGTGCACCGGTTCACCGACCCCGACTACGCCGCGCTCTCCTTGCGCATGCGCACTGGCAACGACCCGGCCGCCGTCTTCGATGCACTCCGCCGTCGCGGATTGATCGTGATCCATCCCAGCGACGTTGAGCGCAGCGCCGCCCTCGCCGAGGCGGGGGCGGCTGGCGACCTCGTGGTCGCCGACACTCGCGAGCACGTGGCCAGCCTCAACGCCGCTATCCGTGACCGGCGCCGAGCCGACTCCACCCCGGGCGACCGGCCCGATTCGATGGTGACCGCTCGAGGCGAACGGGTCGGGCTCGGGGACCGCGTCGCCACCCGACGCAACGACCCCGACCTCGGGGTCGCCAACCGGCAGACCTGGACCGTCGCCGGCCTCGGCGACGACGGCAGCCTGATCCTTCACGGCCGCGGACGCGATCGTGCGGTCCCAGCGGAGTACGCCATTCGGTTCGTCGAGCTCGCCTACGCCACCACCGTCCACGGAGCACAAGGCGAGACCGTCGACCGAGCCCACGTGGCCATCAGTGAGACGACCGGCGCCGACGCGGCGTACGTGGCGATGACCCGAGGGCGGCACAGCAACACCGCACACCTGGTCGCAGAGTCCGTCGACGATGCCCGGCGGCAGTGGGTCGAGGTCTTCGCCCGCGACCGTGCCGACCTCGGCCCGGCTCACGCGAAGCGGCAGGCGCTCGAAGCGGTCGACCGCTACGGCACGCAGCGGCGGCGCCACCCGATCGAGGAACCGCGACGACCGGTCCCGGCTCCTGGCGGCGGGATCAGCATCTGAGTCACGGACGCGGCTTGCGTCGGCGTACCGGCCGCCATTCGATGCCGACCTCCTTGGCCAGCCACGCGCTTACGCCGCCCGGGTCACGCGGGGCCATGTCCTGCGGTGCGGTGGCCGCGTCGAGGACCGGCTGCCACGCCTCCCGGATGACCGTCGGGAGGTCCAGGCGGTCCCAGACCTGCATCAACAGGATCCCGTCGACGGACTCCACCATGAGCTGGGCGACACCGCGCCGGATGACCCACTCGTAGTAGTCGATGCGCTCGGCCTCGACCGCCAGGTCCCACACCCGTGGTCGACGCTGTTTGAGCAGCACCCCCAGCACCTGGATCTTGCCGAAGCAGTCCGGCATCGGCACCGACCACAGTCGGTCGGGGACGACGTACTCACCGATCTCGGGGTCCTCCCGTGATTCGAAGTCGATGACCGGCTTGATCGCCAGTTCGAAATCGAGGACGCCGAGGAGACGCTCCACCACCTCCAGGGTCGGGGACTTGCGGCGCGACTCGTACTCCGAGATCGACGACTGCTGCGTGCCCGCCCACAACGCCAGCTGGGCCTGTGACGCCCCCATGGCCTTGCGGGCGACCTCGACGACCGTCTTCGGCGGATCCATCACCACAGAATATCGCTGATCATCGATTGGCAGCCCTTGCAGACCTACTGGGTGAGGTCGAGAACCGCTTGGCCTCATCGACCAGCAAGGAGCGCGATCGTGACCGCACAGCAGATGAACCCCGACGACAGCCCCCGCCCGTCCACGAGCCTCGGCGACGAGATGCTCAGCCTCCAGGAAGCCTGCACCTTCCTCCGCGTCCCCGAAGGCACCCTGCGCTACTGGCGCCACCTCGGCGCCGGCCCCCGCAGCTTCAAGGTCGGCCGCCACGTCCGCTACTGGCGCACCGACCTCATCCTCTGGCTCACCGAACAGACCAACCGTCCCCAGCACGGCTGAAACCACTCGGGCCGTGTCCGTGCCCGAGCGCATCATGGAGACATCCCGGAAGGAGAAGCACGATGGGGTGGGTTTGGAAGCAAGACCAGGCATGGCGCGGCGCCTACCGCGATGAGGGTGGCAAACAGCACACGAAATCGTTCAAGCGGCAGATCGATGCAAAGCGATGGGTCGCCATCGAAGAGGCCAAGGTTGTCCGTGGCGACTGGGTGAACCCTACCGCCGGCAAGGTGACCTTCGCTGCGTTCTACGCCGACTGGGCACCCCGGCAGGTTTGGCTGTCGAACACCCGCGAGAACGCCGACCTCGCCGTTGCGGGCGTGACCTTTGGCGACATCCCGCTGCGAACGATCCGACGCTCTCACATCGAGGCGTGGGTCAAGAACATGGCGGCAAGCCTCGCGGCCACGACCATCGACACCCGCTACACGATCATCCGCAGCGTTTTCCGGGCAGCGGTCGCGGATCAGCTGATTGCGAGAGACCCCACCGACGGCGTCGTTCTCCCTCGCAAACGCAAAGCCGAAGCGACCATGTCCATCCCCGACGACGCAAACGTGGCGGAACTCCTGGACGCGGCTGAGCCCGAGAACCGCCCGAAGTCACGTCCGGGCTTCACCGCCTTCGTCGCACTCTGCGCCTTCGCTGGGCTACGCCGAGGCGAGGCGCTGGGGGTCCAGGTTGGAGACATCGACTTTCTCGCCCGCACCCTGCGCGTCACACGACAGATTCAGCGAGCCAAGCCCGCCGACATCGCAGCAGGCAAGAACCTCGTGGCGGCCGTCGCCGGAATCGCCGTGCTGACCCGACCTCCGAAATACGAATCCGAGCGGACCATCTATCTTCCGGACGAGCTGGTCGCGATCCTTGCCGAGCACGTGCGTCAGCACACCCCAGACGGCGAGCCGTCGCGTTGGCTGTTTGATGAGTGCGGCAGGCCCTGGCACGACAACCTCGTTGACTACCGCTGGCGCTCCACCCGGACAGACGCTGGGCTCGCTTACAAGCTCCACGAGCTGAGGCACTACTTCGCCAGCGGCCTCATCGCAGCCGGGTGCGACGTCGTGACCGTCCAGCGGGCGATGGGCCACGCATCAGCCACGACAACCCTCAACACATACGCGCACCTGTGGCCAACAGTCGAAGACAAGACGCGTGCGGCCGCTTCCAGCATGGCGAGCGCAGTTCTTGCCACATCTCTGCCACATCTGAAGACCAATACCCACGCTGACCTGCGGAAATAAACCGATCTAGTAGTACCAGGGGTACGACGACCAGTCGGGGTCGCGCTTCTCCAGGAACTGGTCGCGGCCCTCCTGCGCCTCGTCGGTCATGTAGGCCAGCCGGGTGGCCTCCCCGGCGAAGAGCTGCTGGCCGACCAGGCCGTCGTCGACGAGGTTGAAGGAGTACTTGAGCATCCGCTGCGCGGTCGGGCTCTTGCCGTTGACGAGTCGGCCCCACTCCAAGCCGGTGGCCTCGAGCTCGGCGTGCGCCACGGCGCGGTTGACCGTGCCCATGCGCACGCCGTCCTCCGCGGAGTACTCCTGGCCGAGGAAGAAGATCTCGCGGGCGAGCTTCTGGCCGACCTGACGCGCGAGGTACGCCGACCCGAAGCCGCCGTCGAACGAGCCGACGTCGGCATCGGTCTGCTTGAACCGCGCATGCTCGGCGCTGGCCAAGGTCAGGTCGCACACCACGTGCAGCGAGTGGCCGCCGCCGGCGGCCCACCCGGGCACCAAGGCGATCACGACCTTGGGCATGAACCGGATCAGCCGCTGGCACTCCAGGATGTGCAGACGGCCGAGCTTGGCCTTGTCGACGGTGTCGGCGGTCTCCCCGTCGGCGTACTGGTAGCCGGCCCGGCCCCGGATCCGCTGGTCGCCACCGGTGCAGAAGGCCCGCTTGCCGCTCTTCGCGCTCGGCCCGTTGCCGGTCAGCAGCACGCACCCGACGTCGCTGGAGATCCGCGCGTGCTCGAGCACCCTCAGCAGCTCGTCGACGGTGTGGGGCCGGAAGGCGTTGAGGACGTCGGGCCGGTCGAAGGCGATCCGCACCGTGCCGTGAGACCGCGCGCGATGGTAGGTCAGGTCGGTCAGGTCGTCGAAGCCGGGCACCTCGTCCCACGCGTCCGTGTCGAAGATCTCCGACACGCCGTCGATCGCACTCATGCCGCGAACCTACCGGCCGCGGCGCACGCTCACAGAGCGGCGTGGATCTGGTTCGCGATCTGCGTGCCCTGCGCCGCGTTCACGTAGTCGAGCCCGCTGAGCTGGACGAAGACGTCGCCGTACAGCGCGCCGAACGACGCGAAGCTGGCCACTCCGACCCCAGCGGCGCTGCCCTTCGGGTCGTTCTGGGAGAACGCCTTGTCCCCGACGCCCGACACCGGGTTCGGGTCGTCGCCCATCGTGTGCAGCGTGTCGAGATCGGCCTGGTAGCCGATCGCACCGCCGGACACCGTCACCGAGATGGTGAGCTGGTGGAAGTCGGAGCTGGTGTAGTTGCAGCTGTAGATCGCCCCCGCGACCGAGTCGGGCTCGGTCTTGGTGAACGTCGTACCCGTGATCTGCTTCAGGGCACTCGGTGACATCAGCGAGCAGACGTCGACCGCACCTGTGGAAGCCGACGCGCTGCCCGGGTCGGCCGGCGGCGTCGACACCGAGGCGTCGACACCACCGGCCGTCGTGCTGGTCGAGGACGGACCGCCGCCCACGGCGGCGTCCGAGCCCTTGCTTCCGCATCCCCCCACGAGACAGAGCAACCCGCTCAGGGCCAGCACCCCGATGATCCTCGTCCTGGACATGACGTCCCCCTTCTCCGGGCAGCATCAGATCCCCCGGCCGTAACGGGCGGGTAACGCCGCGAGGCCCGCGCCGGAATGGTGAGCGGCGGCGGCGCGTTGCGTCGTACATGGCACTCAGCGGAACGTACGTCCCCAGCAAGCAGCAGTGGGTCCGCGACCAGGTCGCGGAGTTCGAGGCGTCGGACGGCGCGCGGGCGAACACCCTGCGCGACACCGGCTACCCGATCGTCGTGATCACGTCGGTCGGCGCGCGGTCGGGCAACCTGCGCAAGAACCCGGTGATGCGGGTCGAGCGCGACGGCACGTACGTCGCGATCGCGTCGAAGGGGGGCGCGGACGAGCACCCCGAGTGGTACCACAACCTGCTGGCGCACCCCGAGGTCGAGCTCCAGGACGGGCCCGGGCGACACACCTACACGGCGCGGCTGGCGGAGGGCGCCGAGCGGGCCGAGTGGTGGGACTACGCCGTCGCAACGTGGCCGACGTACGGCGAGTACCAGAAGCGCACCGACCGCCAGATCCCCGTCTTCCTGCTCGAGCGCGACTGAGGTCGGGTCGCGGGGACGTGCGCCTCAGCGCGCCGACCGGGCGATGGACGCGGCGAGCCCGACCAGGTGGCCGAGCCGGGCCAGCTCGGAGTCGAGGAACTCCGGGCCCCCGCGTCGACCGAGTACGACGACCCGCTTGTGGCCGACCGGGGCGACGGCGACCACGTCGTCGCCGATCGTCTGGCGGTCGAGACCCGAGCCGGGCTTGAGGTCCAGCGTCGCCGGAGCCCCCTCGCTGGCGCGCTCGATCTCGAACCCGTCGGGCCCGGCCTTCGCGCGCGCCGCCCACTCACAGCGGAACGCGACCGGCAGCAGCTCGACGAGACGGTCGAGAGCGGTCTCCGGCTCGGTGGTCAGCGACTCGACCACCTCCAGGTCGAGGAACAGGTTGCCGCCGGCGAGGTAGCGGCTGATCCAGAGCACCTTCACGCCGTCGAGAGCGTTGCACGCCGACACGATCGAGTCGGGCATCGCGCCGTCCGTGGTGTCGAGGAGCACGTCGTCGACCGCGGTTCCGTCGTACCGCTTCTCGACGATCTCGATCGCCTCGATGTCGCCGCCGGCCGTGCCGATCGCGCTCGCCAGGCGGCCCAGCGACCCGGGCACGTCGGGGATCTCGACGCGGAGCAGCAACATGCCGTCGACACTAGCCGTGCGACATGACGCTCAGGTTTCGTCGCCCGATGGGTGGGCGAGCCGTCGCGCCAGGCCGCTGGCCCGCTGAGCCTGTCGGGTCACCGCGGCCCGCACCGTGGCCTCGGAGCCGACCACGCGCACGGTGCTCCGGGCCCGGGTCACGGCGGTGTAGAAGAGCTCGCGCGACAGCAGCCGCGACTCGGGAGGGGGCAGCAGGACCGTGACCTCGTCGACCTGGCTGCCCTGGCTCTTGTGGATCGTCAGCGCGTGCATCGTGTCGACGTCGACCAGCCGGGTGGTGGCCAGGTCGCGGACGCCGTCGGAGCCGGCGACGCGGGCACGCAGGGCGCCGTCGGCCCGGCGTACGACGACCCCGGTCTCGCCGTTGTAGACGCCCACGGCGTAGTCGTTGCTGGTCACGATCAGGGGACGGCCGGCATACCACAGCGGCCAGTGATCGACCCCGGCCTCCTCGGCCAGCCAGGCCTCGGTCGCGCGGTTCCACCGGTGTACGCCGTACGGTCCGTCGCGGTGGGCGCAGAGCAGGCGATGGCGATCGAGCGCCACCAGCGCTGCCTCGGCGTCACCGCGCTCGGCCGCGGCCAGCACCGCAC
>JBAUWD010000543.1:0-11331 GCA_049583575.1 Nocardioides sp. | reverse complement strand
GTGGTGCCGGCCGGACCTCGGTCGGTGCTGCTCGCGGGTGGGCTGATCTCCGGCGACCTGTCGACGGACCACGTCTTCCGGATCTCGCCGACGGCCGGCCGGGTGCGCAGCGCAGAGCCCCTGGCGGTGTCGGTCCACGACACGGCGGGCGGAGTGGTGGGCGGCCTGCCCACGGTCGTCGGCGGAGGCAACGCAACCGAGCAGTCGGTGGTCCAGACCTTCGACGGCCACGCGTGGAGCGTCGCCGGTCACCTCCCCACCACGCGGTCCGACCTGAGTGTGGTCGGGTGGCGGGGTCGGTCCTTCGTGGTCGGTGGGTACGACGGGACCCACGTGCCGACCGAGATCCTCGGACTGCTTCCGGGCGGCTCCACGCGAGGCGTGGGTCACCTCGTCACGGGCGTGCGGTACGCCGCCACGGCGCGGGCCGGGCACACGGCGTACGTCTTCGGCGGCGAGGTGCTGGGCCGCGAGCTCGACGCCGTCCAGGCGGTCGACCTGCGCACCGGGCGCACCCGCGTGGTGGCTCGCCTGCCCGTGCCGGTCGGGCACGCGATGGCCGCCACGGTGGGGTCGCGGATCCTGCTGATGGGCGGCCGGGTCACCCCCGACCGCCAGACGGACGCGATGTGGTGGTTCGACCCGGCGTCCGATCGCCTCACGCGGGCCGGGACGCTGCCGCACCCCCTCAGCGACGCCGGGATCGCGTCGTACGGCCACCGGGTGTGGCTGCTCGGAGGCGAGGATCCCACGGTGACCGACGAGGTCGTCACGGTGACCGTCCGGTGAACGTCGCCACCCGACGGCGGGGAGGGTGTTGGAACGTTCCAACTCTCGGCTAGGGTCGAGCCGTGCGTAGAGCCGTGCGTAGAGCCAAGATCGTGTGCACCCTGGGCCCGGCCGTGGGCGACGCCGAGATGATCCGCCGGCTGGTCGACGCCGGCATGGACGTCGCCCGGCTGAACATGAGCCACGGCACCCACGAGGACCACCGGCGCAACTACGACCTGGTCCGGCAGGCCTCCGACGCGAGTGGGCACGGTGTCGGCATCATCGCCGATCTCCAGGGCCCGAAGATCCGGCTCGAGACCTTCGCGAACGGCAAGGTCAAGCTCGCCGCGGGTGCGGAGTTCGTGATCACGACGCGTGCCGTCGAGGGCGACGAGACGATCTGCGGTACGACGTACCACGGCCTGCCCGGCGACGTCGCCGAGGGCGACCCGATCCTGGTCGACGACGGCAAGCTGCGGCTGCGCGTCGTCAAGGTCGAGGGCGAGGACGTCACGACCCGGGTCGAGGTCGGTGGCAAGGTCAGCGACCACAAGGGTCTCAACCTCCCGGGCGTGGCCGTGAGCGTGCCGGCGCTCTCGGAGAAGGACATCGACGACCTGCGCTGGGCGCTGCGCACCTCGGTGGACTTCATCGCGCTGTCCTTCGTGCGCTCCGCGGCCGACGTCGAGGGCGTCCGCGAGATCATGCGCGAGGAGGGCGTGCTGCTTCCCGTCATCGCGAAGATCGAGAAGCCGCAGGCTGTCGACAACCTGGACGAGGTGATCGAGGCCTTCGACGCCTTCATGGTCGCGCGCGGCGACCTGGGCGTGGAGTGCCCGCTCGAGGACGTGCCGTTCCTGCAGAAGCGGGTGATCGACAAGGCGCGCCGCAACGCCAAGCCGGTGATCGTGGCGACCCAGATGCTGGAGTCGATGATCACCAACCCCCGGCCCACGCGCGCGGAGGCCTCCGACGTCGCCAACGCCGTCCTCGACGGGGCGGACGCGGTCATGCTCTCGGGCGAGACCAGCGTGGGGGAGTACCCCATCGAGACGGTCGAGACCATGGCCCGCATCGTCGCCTCGACCGAGGACCACGAGCTCGCCAGCATGGCCGCGATCGACTGGCACCCGCTGACCCGCGGCGGGGTGATCGCCAAGGCCGCGGCCGAGGTGGCCGAGCGTGTCGAGGCCAGGTACCTCGTGGCGTTCACCCAGTCCGGCGACTCCGCCCGCCGCGCCTCCCGCTACCGCGGTCGGGTGCCCGTGCTCGCGTTCACCCCGGTCTCCAAGGTGCGCTCGCAGCTGTCGCTCACCTGGGGCGTGGAGACCTTCCTCGCCGGGGACGTCGAGCACACCGACGAGATGGTGCGGCAGGTCGACGAGGCGCTGCTCGAGATCGGCCGGGTCGAGCAGGGAGACCTGGTCGTGATCATCGCCGGCTCGCCGCCGGGCATCCCGGGCTCCACGAACGCCCTGCGCATCCACCGGATGGGTGACGCCATCAACGAGGTCGCGCCGGCCTACCGCCGGGGCTGACCCGTCTGGCTGTACGGCGGAGCGACGCTCGCCGGTCGCCGTGCTGGTGCGGTGCTGTGGCCGCCTCCGCGGTGCTGTGCGGGGACATCTGCGGTGCTGACCCCGCGTGACAGCAGGGCAGCCGGCGTGCCCCGGGTGAGATTCGAACTCACACTGAATGGTGTTTGAGACCATCGCCTCTGCCGTTGGGCTACCGGGGCCGATCGGCGGCCCAAACTACCGGACGACCGTGCTCGGAAGCCTCCCGGCTAGCCTGACCGGGTGACCACCCCGGAGCCGCGCCGCGTCGTCATCGCCGAGGACGAGGCGCTGATCCGGATGGACCTCGCCGAGATGCTGGTCGAGGAGGGCTACGCCGTGGTGGGCCAGGCCGCCGACGGGGCGGCCGCCGTCGAGCTCGCCGAGCAGGAGCGCCCCGACCTGGTGATCCTCGACGTGAAGATGCCGGTGCTGGACGGCATCAGCGCCGCCGAGCGGATCGCCCGGGCCCGGATCGCCCCGGTCGTGATCCTGACGGCGTTCTCCCAGCGCGACCTGGTGGAGCGAGCCCGCGACGCCGGCGCGATGGCCTATCTGGTGAAGCCGTTCACGCGAACCGACCTGGTGCCGGCGATCGAGATCGCGGTCAGCCGGTTCACCGAGCTCGGCGAGCTCGAGCGCGAGGTCGCCGATCTCGGCGACCAGCTGGCCGCGCGCAAGGCGGTCGACCGGGCCAAGGGGATCCTGCAGAACGACCTCGGGCTGACCGAGCCGGAGGCGTTCCGGTGGATCCAGAAGACGGCGATGGATCTGCGCCGGTCGATGCGCGAGGTCGCCGAAGGCGTCGTCGAGCACCGGGTCGCGCACGACTGACCGGCCCGTCCGGCTGCACCGGTCGCCCCGTGCCCCGGAGTGCCCCGTGGGGTCGAAAACCACCTCTTTCGGGCGTCGAGTGGGCGATGACAGCCCCGAGGAGTGCTAGTTTTCCCAAGTCTCAACAGCGCCGCCCTATGCGGCCATGCCCCGACGGAGGACACCTTGGGCACCAAGCACATGCTTCGCACACTCGCTGTGATCGCGTCCGCAGGTCTCGCGCTCACCGCCTGCGGGAGCAACAGCAGCAGCAACACGGCCGGCGGCGGCAGCTGCGGCCACTACAACCTCGCGTTCCTCGGGGCGACGACGGGTGACGCCGGCGCGCTGGGCCTGAACATGGTCGGTGGCATCAAGCTCGCCCTCGACGAGTACAACAAGAGCCACGCCGACTGCACGGTCGGGCTCAAGGTGTCCGACTCGCAGGGTGATCCGGCGAAGGCCCCCGCTCTGGCGACCAAGATCGTCCAGGACACCTCGATCGTCGGGCTGGTCGGTCCCGGCTTCTCCGGCGAGTCCCTGGCGACGGGCAAGACCTTCTTCGAGGCGGGGCTTCCCTCGATCTCGCCCTCGGCCACCAACGCGACCATCACCCAGCAGGGATGGACCACGTGGCACCGCGTGATCGGCAACGACAGCATCCAGGGTGCCGCCGACGTGAAGTACATGGAGGGCACCGGTGGTGCCAAGAAGGTCTTCCTGATCCACGACGACCAGGACTACAGCGTGGGCCTGGCCGGCTTCGTGAAGGATGCGCTGGGCTCGGCCATGGTCGGCGAGGACGGCGTCCAGCAGAAGCAGACGGACTTCGGCCCGACGGTCACCAAGGTGATGTCCGCCTCGCCCGACGCGGTGTTCTACGCGGGCTACTACCCCGAGGGCGGTCTGCTGTGCAAGCAGCTGCGTCAGGCTGGCTACAAGGGTCTGTTCATGTCCGGTGACGGCTCGGAGGACCCCGCGTTCGTCACCACGGCGGGCGCACAGGCCGCCGAGGGGGCGATCCTGTCCGCACCGGCGGCTCCGGCTCCGGCGGACTTCAACGCCAAGTACAAGGCCCTCAACGGCAAGGACTCCGGTCTGTACTCGACCCAGTCCTACGACGCGGCGAACATCTTCCTGGCCGGTATCGAGGCGGGCAAGACGAGCCACCAGGACATGAACACGTTCATCGGCAGCTACAACGAGACCGGTGTCAGCGGTCCCATCAAGTTCGACAGCAAGGGTGACATCTCCGCACAGACGATCTACGCGTACAAGGTGTCCGGCGGCAAGCTCGACACCGCCCACCCGACGCTGATCAAGTAACCGTCGCCACCTAGGGATCACCCAACCAACGTTGCGGCCGGGAGTCACGACTCCCGGCCGCAACGGTTGGAGCCTCCACCGGACCAGGGGACAGCCGTGCACTTCGGATTCCTGCTCAACAACTTCGCCGAGCTGACGATCACCGGTCTCGCGCTCGGCGCCATCTACGCTCTGGTTGCCCTCGGGTACACGATGGTGTACGGCGTCCTCCAGCTCATCAACTTCGCCCATTCCGAGGTCTTCATGTACGGGACCTTCGCCACGGCGTGGGTCGCGGTGTTCGTGCACGGCACGAACTCCGTCTCCCAGGACCTCAGGAGCTCTCTCGGACTGTTGGCACTGTGCGTCCTCGTCGCCATGGTGACGTCTGCCCTCGTCGCACTCGTGGTCGAACGGCTCGCGTACAGACCGCTGATCAGACGCGGGTCGCCCAAGCTGGTCGTCCTGATATCCGCGATCGGAGCCTCGTTCTCGCTGGCCGAGATCATGGGGCTCCGCGATCGGATCGCGGGCTGGTTCGGGCTCGACGACACGCTGCACAACTACGTCGCGCAGGCACGCAACGTGTACTCCTCGCCGGTGACCGTCGACCCGCACAAGGTCTTCGAGTTCTTCGGGTACGGCGTCACCGACGTCGACCTGCTGGTGATCGGCGCGGCCCTGGTGATGATGTTCGCGCTCGACGTCTTCGTCCGTCGTACCCGGTTGGGTCGCGGCATCAGGTCGGTGGCCCAGGACCCCGAAGCCGCGGCCCTGATGGGTGTGAACTCGACCCGGGTCATCCGCACGACGTTCCTGATCGGCGGCATCATGGCCGGTGTGGCTGCCACGCTCTACATGCTGCGGATCGGGACCACGCGCCAGGACGCCGGCTTCCTGATCGGCGTCAAGGCGTTCACCGCGGCCGTCATGGGCGGCATCGGCAACCTCCGTGGGGCCCTGGTCGGCGGGTTGTTGCTCGGCGTCATGGAGAACTGGGGGTCGGCCGTGTTCGGCACCCAGTGGCGGGACATCGTCACGTTCGTGCTGCTGGTGGTCATCCTGCTCGTCCGGCCGACCGGAATCCTCGGCGAGTCCCTCGGAAAGTCACGCGCATGAGCACTACGGCGCCGGCGTCGACCCGCTCGTCGCGCAGGCTGGGCCGCCCGCTCCAGATCCAGCTGCCGCAGTTCCTGCGGTCGCGGACGGCCCGCATGGTGATGATCCTGGTCGGAGTGCTGCTGGCCTACGCCCTTCCGCTGATCCAGCCTCCGTTCATCACGACCCCCGCGTCCGACTTCGGCGGCGTGATGGTGACCGCGGGGTCGTACGCGCTGGTGGCCCTCGGCCTCAACATCGTGATCGGCTACGCCGGCCTGCTCGACCTCGGGTACGTCGGCTTCTACGCGACCGGTGCCTACACGGTCGGCGTCCTCACCTCGCAGCACGCGCACTGGCCGTTCTTCCTGGTGCTGCCGTGCGCGTTGGTCGTGACCACGGTGACCGGATTCATCCTGGGGGGGCCCGCCATCCGGGTGCGGGGCGACTATCTTGCGATCGTCACGCTCGGTTTCGGCGAGATCATCACCCAGGTCGCCAAGAACGTTCACTGGCTGGGCTCGTCGGCGGGCATCAAGAACATCCCCCCGCCGCCCAGCATCGGACCGGACCCGCTCGGTACCGCCCAGGACGGCCTCTTCCAGATCCCCCACCTCACCTGGAACGGTCTGGTCCCGTCGATCGACAACTTCCACAAGACGCCGTTCCTGACGTTCGGCGTGCTCGACGCCATCCCGTACTACTGGCTCGTCCTGACCGTCATCATCATCGTGCTGATCGCCGACATCCTGATCAAGGACAGCCGGGTCGGCCGGGCCTGGGAAGCCACCCGCGAGGACGAGGACGCCGCCGAGCTCATGGGGGTACCGACGTTCCGCTACAAGCTCCTCGCCTTCGCCACGGGTGCTGCGATCGGTGGTGTGGCGGGCGGCATGCTGGCGGCCGGGCAAGGCGGTTTCATCAGCCCGGACGTGTTCCCGCTGCAGCTGTCCATGCTCTTCGTCGCCGCGGTGCTGATCGGCGGCGCCGGCAACCGGTGGGGAGCACTGGCGGGCGGCGTGCTCGTGGCCTACCTCCCCGAGCGGTTCCGCACGCTGAGCGACTGGCGGCTCCTGATCTTCGGTCTCAGCCTGATGGTCATCGTGACGTTCCGGCCGCAGGGGATCCTGCCTCCGCGCCGGACGCGACGAGCACTTCGGGCGCAAGCCGAGATCGAGGAGCTGGAAGGAGAGGCCGTCGATGCCTGACCCCGACACCCGAAGGGCCTTGCTCGAGGTCGATGACGTCACCATCAGGTTCGGTGGCGTGACCGCCCTGGACTCCGTCTCCTTCGACATCAAGGAGGGTGAGATCCTGGGCCTGATCGGGCCGAACGGCGCCGGGAAGACGACGTGCTTCAACGTGATGACCGGCGTCTACCAGGCCACCAGTGGCCAGATCCGCTTCGACGGCCAGTCGCTGGCGAAGCGCAAGCGGTACCGGATCACCCAGCTCGGCATCGCCCGCACGTTCCAGAACATCCGGCTGTTCAAGGCGATGACCGCTCTGGAGAACGTGATGGTGGGCGCCGATGCGAACAGCAAGGTCGGGATGTTCAACGCGCTGTTCCGCACGCCCTTGCACCGGCGCACCGAGGCACAGTCGGTCGAGGAGGCCTACCAGCTCCTCGACTTCGTCGGGATCGGCGGGAGGCGGGCCGACGAGCTCGCCGAGAACCTCTCCTACGGCGACCAGCGTCGCCTCGAGATCGCACGCGCGATGGCGACCAAGCCCAAGCTGCTGTGCCTCGACGAGCCCGCCGCGGGCTTCAACCCGGCCGAGAAGCAGCGGCTGATGGACCTGATCCGCAAGGTCCGCGACGACGGCCACACGGTGCTCCTGATCGAGCACGACATGCGCCTGGTCATGGGAGTCACCGACCGCGTCGTGGTGCTGGAGTTCGGCCGCAAGATCGCCGAGGGTACCCCTGCCGAGATCCGCGATGACCCGGCCGTGATCGCGGCCTACCTGGGAGTGGACGAAGAAGATGCTTCTTGAGGTCGAGGGCCTGTGCGTCAACTACGGCCACATCGAGGCGATCCGCGACATCTCGTTCAGCTGCGCCGAGGGCGAGGTCACCACGCTGATCGGCGCCAACGGTGCCGGCAAGACCACGACCTTGAAGACGATCTCGGGCCTGCGCAAGGTGCGCGAGGGCAGGGTCGTCTTCGACGGCAAGGACATCACCCATCTGCCGCCGTACGCGCGGGTGAAGATGGGCATCAGCCAGTCGCCCGAGGGCCGCGGCTGCTTCCCCGGCATGACGGTCCGGGAGAACCTCGACATGGGAGCGTACGTGCGCAGCGACCGCAAGTCCCCGGCGTACCGTGAGGACCTCGACCGGGTCTTCCAGCTGTTCCCGCGGCTCGAGGAGCGGATCAACCAGTCGGCCGGCACGATGTCCGGTGGCGAGCAGCAGATGCTCGCCATCGGGCGAGCCCTGATGGCCCGGCCGCGACTGGTACTCCTCGACGAGCCGTCGATGGGGCTGGCCCCGCGGCTGATCCAGCAGATCTTCTCGATCGTCACCGAGATCAACCAACAGGGCACCACGGTGCTTCTCGTCGAGCAGAACGCCGCTCAGGCGCTCCGGCGCGCCCACCGGGCCCACGTGCTCGAGACCGGTGAGATCGTCCGCTCCGGCACCGGTGAGGAGCTGTCGGGCGACGACGCCGTCAAGGCGGCCTATCTGGGAGGCGACCTGTAGGTCGCCACCCCAGGCACCGTCACCGGGTCTCGACACGCCGGTTGCCGGCTCGCGAGCTCGCCGGCACGGCTTGCTCGACCACCATCGTGAAGGGCACCACTCGCACGTTCGTTGGCCTCTTCACCTGAACGCCGCGACCGCCTGCACGAGCAAGGGCGCCACGATCAGCCCCGGCAGCAGGTCGGCGACGGCGATCTCGCGGATGCGCAGCAGCCGCAGCGCGACGCCGACGAGCATGAGCCCGCCCGCGGCCGTGATCGCGGCCAGCTGCGCGTCGGGGAGGACGTCGCCGAGCGCCGCGCCGAGAGCGGTGATGCCGCCCTGCACGACCAGCACCGTGAGGGCGCTCGCGGTGACCCCCCAGCCGAACGACGCGGCGAAGGCGATCGAGGCGAAGCCGTCGAGCGTGGCCTTGAGGTAGAGCTGGTCGGCGCCGTGACCGAGGCCGTCGGACAACGAGCCGAGGATGGTCAGGGGGCCGGTGCAGAACACCAGCGACGCCGTCACGAAGCCCTCGATGAAGCGGGCCCGCTCGGTCGAGTCGGTCCCGCCCGCCAGGCGCTGCTGCAGCCGCCCCCCGAGCGACTCGACCCGCTGCTCGAGTCGCAGCAGCGAGCCGGCGATGCCGCCGATCACCAGCGAGCCCAACACGATGAGCAGCGGCGCGTGCGGCCCCACCTTCGAGGCGAGGGCGGGGTCGTTCACGGCGACCGCGGACAGGCCGGCGATGAGCAGCGTCACCAGGCCCAGCGCGTCGGTGACGAGGTCGCGGGTGCGCGCCGGGAGACGGTTGCCGGCCAGGACACCGACGGAGGAGCCGGACAGCACCGTCGCGACGTTGACGGCGGTGCCGGTACCGATGATCACGGGACTCCTGGGACAAGTCGGGGGGTCTGAGCGTAGTCTGCCCCTGCGGCATCAACGGGGGGACCGGATGGTGTCGCTCTTCGTCGACCTGGAGGTCTTCGGATGACTCGCTCCTTGGTGACCCTGCGCGACGCCACACTGTCCGACGTCGAGGACCTCGCAGAGCTGTGGCAGCCCTTCCTCAGACGTGGTGCCGAGGGTGAGTGCCTGAACGACGTCGCCACCGCCATCGAGGCCCTCGTCGACCGTCCCGGCGAGCGCCTCGTCGTCGCGGAGTACGACGGCCGGTTCGCCGGAGCCGTCTACCTCAAGGCCACGACGTACTCCCCGGTGAACCCCGAGCCCGTGCTCCAGGTGCACAGTCCCGCCGTCGTCTCGCAGTACCGCCGGCGCGGCATCGGCAAGTCCCTCGTCGAGTGTGCGGTCACCTGGGCCGAGGAGCTCGGGATCGGCCACGTCGCGACCGCGGCGTCGTCCGGCTCACGCGAGGCCAACCGCTTCATGGCTCGCCTCGCGCTGGGTCCGCAGGCGGTGCTCCGGGTGGCACCGACGCCCGTCGTACGCGCGAAGCTCGCGATGCGGCACCCCGCGGCCCGGCAGGTGACGCAGGTGCTCGCGGCGCGCCGCAGCCTCCGCAACGCGCGATCCGCCTCGACGACGTAGGCCTCAGCCGGGCACGCGGTCGCGTGGCAGCAGCGCGCACGTGATCCGGCACGTGCACACGCGGCGGTCCCGGTCGTCGGTGATCACGACCTGGTACGACGCCATGGTGCGCCCCAGATGCAGCGGCGTGGCGACCCCGGTGACCGTGCCCTCGGTGGCGGCGCGATGGTGAGTGGCGTTGATGTCGATGCCGACGGACAGCCGGTCCGGCATCGCGTGCAGCGCGGAGCCCAGGGACCCCAGCGTCTCGGCCAGCACGACCGAGGCGCCGCCGTGGAGCAGCCCGTAGGGCTGGGTGTTCCCCTCGACCGGCATGGTCGCGACGACGCGCTCCGGCCCGACCTCGACCAGGACGATGCCCATCTTGTCGTTGAGGGCGCCCATGCCCTCGGGCAGGCCGGCCACGAAGGCCTCGATCTGCTCGTCCGTCATGCGGTCATTGTGTCCGACCGCGGCCCCGGCTCGGCGACGGCATGGGCGCTCTCGGCTGTCGGTGGCTGTGGATAGAGTCGTCGGGTGCCAGACGCTGAGACCCCGACGCGGCCGCGGCTGCTCCTCCTCGACGGCCACTCCCTCGCCTACCGGGCGTTCTTCGCGCTCCCGGTGGAGAACTTCTCGACCACCACCGGCCAGCACACCAACGCCGTCTTCGGGTTCACCTCGATGCTGATCAACGTCCTGCGTGACGAGCAGCCGACCCACGTCGGCGTCGCCTTCGACAAGTCGCGCCAGACCTTCCGACTCGCCGAGTACGCCGACTACAAGGCCAAGCGCAACAAGACGCCCGAGGAGTTCTCCAGCCAGCTCCCGCTCATCAACGAGGTCCTCGACGCCCTCCGCATCCGGCACCTCGCCAAGGAGGGCTACGAGGCCGACGACATCATCGCCACGCTGGTCACCGAGGCCCTCGCCGAGGGCATGGAGGTGCTGATCCTCACCGGTGACCGTGACTCCCTCCAGCTCGTGACCGAGCACTCGACGGTGCTCTACCCGATGCGCGGCGTCTCCGAGCTCGCCCGGATGACGCCCGAGGCCGTCGAGTCCAAGTACGGCGTGCCCCCCGCCCGCTACCCCGAGCTGGCCGCGATCGTCGGTGAGTCCTCCGACAACCTGCCCGGGGTCCCCGGCGTCGGTCCGGGGTACGCCGCCCGCTGGATCAACGAGTACGACGGACTCGAGAACGTCATCACCCACGCGGACAAGATCAGCGGCAAGAAGGGCGAGGCACTCCGCGAGCACCTCGGCGACGTCATCCGCAACCGCCGGCTCAACGCCCTGGTCCGCGACCTCGACCTCGAGCTCGCACCGGCCGACCTCGAGGCCCAGTCGTGGGACCGCGACCTCGTGCACACCCTCTTCGACTCGCTCGAGTTCCGGGTCCTGCGCGACCGCCTGCTCGAGTCGTGGGACGTGCAGGACGCCACCCTCATCGACGACTCCGGCTTCCAGCTCGAGGGGGCGCGCCTGGGTCCCGGTGAGGTGGCCGGCTGGCTCGACGCCCATGCCGGCCCCGACACCCGCACCGGCCTCACCGTCCACGGCAGCTGGGGC
>JBAUWD010000542.1:0-3698 GCA_049583575.1 Nocardioides sp. | reverse complement strand
GGCCGGGGCAGCCCGGCCGCGACCTCCGGGGTGCGCTCCAGCACCTTCGTGGCGAGCAGCAGCGCCGGCAGCCCGTCGGCGATCCCGTCGTACGGCGACGCGCGCGGCCGCTCGCCGCGCTTGATCTCCTGCCACTGGTCGTCGACCTCGGCCGGCGACAGCCGCGACGTCGTGGCGGAGGCGAACACGTGGGGGTTGCGGCGGTGCATCTTGTCGCTGATGCCGCGGGCGACGTCGTCGACGGTGAACGCGCCCGCCTCCTCGGCGATCACGGCATGGAAGAAGACCTGCAGCAGGAGGTCGCCGAGCTCCTCGCGCAGGTGCTCGAGGTCGCCGGAGTCGATCGCCTCGATCGTCTCGGCGGTCTCCTCCTGGAGGTAGCGCGCCAGCGAGCGATGGGTCTGCTCGCGCTTCCACGGGCAGTCGCGGCGCAGGCGCCGCATGTCCTCGAGGAAGTCGAGCAGCGGCTCGCCGGCCACGGTCAGCCGCAGACCTGCGAGGGCGGCAGGGCGCCGACGTACGCGGGGTCCTGCTGGGTGGTGCTCGACGCCCCCTGGGAGGCCAGCACGCTCAGCGGGTAGGACGTCTGGTCGGTCGCCGGCTTGAACTGGCCGCCGTCCACCGCGACCCCGAAGACCGGGTCGATCCTGATCGTGTGGGTCGTGAGCCAGTCCTGGGTCGCGACCTGGCCCCGCTCGAGCGCGGCCTTGACCGAGCCGGCCGACCGGCCCGAGGCCGCCAGCAGCTTCTGGCCGATCGCGACCTGCACCGTCTGCAGGTAGGCGTCGCCGCCCTCGACGTCGACGACGGCCTTCTTGGCGTCGGCGGAGGCGCTCGCGAACTGCTGCTCGATCTGGTCGATGCGCTGGGTGTACTGGGAGGTCGGCCTGACGTCGTACTCGCTGGCGAGCTGCTCGCCGAGGAGGCGCTGGCTCAGGCTGGCTGCGACGTACTGGCGCAGCAGGCGCATCGGGATCAGCTTGGTGCTCGACTGCTGGATCTGCGGGAGGTAGGCCTTGCAGTACAGCGCCGTCGTGTCGTCGATCCTGCTCATCGACAGCGACTCGTCACCGACGACCGCGGCCGAGCCGGGGTGGATGCCGACCGACGCTCCGCAGCCGCTGAGGACCAGGCCGACGACCGCCAGGCCGACCAGAGCCACGGACCGGCCGACGCGCGCTCTCGCTTCGCTCACGATGCCCTCCGGTGAGCTCGCAGTTCGCGCGCACCCGCGCCGTCTCGAACAGCGCACCCGCCGACGCGCGCTCTCGCTTCGCTCACAATGCCCTCCGGTGAGCTCGCAGTTCGCGCGCACCCGCGCCGTCTCGAACAGCGCACCCGCCGACGCGCGCTCTCGCTTCGCTCACGAGCTCTCCCTCGGATCGATGACCGTGTCGATGACCGTGCGCGCCCATTCAAGCAGGGCGACCCCGTCGATCGGACGCCCCTCCTGCTGCGGACGCGGGACGAGCAGGCTGCCGAGCTGGGTCTTCACGATGCTGCGGGGGTACAGGCGGGTCAGGCGTACCACGCGCGACTCCGGCAGGTCGACGGGCGCGAACCGCACGTTGCGCCCGGCGATCGTGACCTCGGAGATGCCGGCCTGCCGGGCTCGGGCCCGGAACCTCGCCACCAGGAGCAGCGACGCGACCTCGAGCGGCGGCTCGCCGTACCGGTCGTCGAGCTCGTCGCGGATCTGGTCGACGTCGTCGTCGGAGCGGACCTCGGCGAGCCGCCGGTACATCTCCAGGCGCAGGCGCTCGCTCGGGATGTAGGCGTGGGGCAGGTGGGCGTCGACGGGGAGCTCGATGCGGACCTCGCCCAGGTCGTCGGGAGTACCGCCCTCCTGTCGGAACTCCTGCACGGCCTCACCGACCAGGCGGACGTAGAGGTCGAAGCCCACGTCGGCGATGTGGCCGGACTGCTCGCCGCCGAGGAGGTTGCCGGCGCCGCGGATCTCGAGGTCCTTCATCGCGATGGCCATGCCGCCGCCGAGGTCGGAGTGCTGGGCGAGCGTCGCCAGGCGCTCATGGGCGGTCTCGGTCAGCGGCTTCTCGGCGGGGTAGAGGAAGTAGCCGTAGGCACGCTCGCTGGAGCGGCCGACCCGGCCCCGGAGCTGGTGGAGCTGCGAGAGCCCGAGCGCGTCGGCCCGCTCGATGATCATCGTGTTGGCGTTGGACACGTCGAGGCCCGACTCGACGATCGTCGTACAGACCAGGACGTCGAAGCGCTTCTCCCAGAAGTCGAGCATCACCTGCTCGAGCTGGTGCTCCCCCATCTGACCGTGTGCCGTCGCGACCCGGGCCCCGGGGACGAGCTCGCGGATGCGCGCCGCGGCCTTCTCGATCGACTGCACGCGGTTGTGGATGAAGAACACCTGCCCCTCGCGCAGGAGCTCGCGCCGGATCGCGGCGGTGACCGTGCGGTCCTCGTAGGCGCCGACATATGTCAGCACGGGGTGCCGCTCCTCCGGCGGCGTCGTGATCGTCGACATCTCGCGGATGCCCGTGATCGCCATCTCGAGCGTGCGCGGGATCGGCGTCGCACTCATCGACAGCACGTCGACGCTGGTGCGCAGCCGCTTCATCTGCTCCTTGTGCTCCACCCCGAACCGCTGCTCCTCGTCCACCACGATCAGACCGAGGTTCTTCAGCCTGATGTCGGGATTGAGCAGGCGGTGGGTGCCGATCACGATGTCGACCGAGCCCTCACGCAGACCCTCGGCGACCTCCCGCGCCTCCTTGTCGGTCTGGAAGCGGCTCAGCGCCCGGATCGTCACCGGGAACGCGCCCATCCGCTCGGCGAACGTCGAGTAGTGCTGCTGCACGAGCAGGGTCGTCGGCACGAGTACGGCGACCTGCTTGCCGTCCTGCACCGCCTTGAACGCCGCCCGGACCGCGATCTCGGTCTTGCCGTAGCCGACGTCGCCGCAGACCAGCCGGTCCATCGGCACGGTCTGGCGCATGTCGGCCTTGACCTCCTCGACCGTGGTCAGCTGGTCGGGGGTCTCGTGGAAGGGGAACGCGTCCTCGAGCTCGCGCTGCCACGGCGTGTCGGGCCCGAACGCGAAGCCCTGGGTCGCCTGGCGCGCGGCGTACAGCTTGATCAGCTCCGCGGCGATCTCGCGGACGGCCTTGCGCGCCCGGCCCTTGCGCCTGGCCCAGTCCGAGCCGCCCAGCCGGTCGAGGCTGGGGTGCTCGCCGCCGACGTAGCGGGTCACCTGGTCGAGGCTGTCGGCCGGCACGAAGAGCCGGTCCGCCGGGCCACCGCGCTTGGAGGCGCCGTACTCGAGGACGAGGTACTCGCGGGTGGCGCCCTGCACCTCGCGCTGCCGCATCTCGACGAACCGGCCCACGCCGTGCTGGCCGTGGACGACGTAGTCGCCGGCCTTCAGCTCGAGCGGGTCGATCTGCCGCTTGCGACGCGCCGGCATCCGGCTCTGGTCGCGGGTGGCCGCCCGCTGCCCGGACAGGTCGTCGCCGGTGACCAGCACCAGGCGGAGCGTGTCGTCGACGAAGCCGTGCGCGAGGGTGCCCGTGGTGACCAGCACCAGGCCGCTCTCGAGCGGGGCGTCGGCGCCGGGCTCGACCAGCCGCGCGGCGACGTCGTGCTCGCCGAGCACCTCGACCATGCGCTGGGCCGGTCCGTGGCCGGGATGGACCACCACGACGCGGTAGCCGTCGGCGACCCAACCGCGC
>JBAUWD010000541.1:0-5767 GCA_049583575.1 Nocardioides sp. | reverse complement strand
GGACCGGGCTCGCCCTGACGCCGGCCCAGCCAGGCGACCGGCGTGCCGTCGGCGAGGTTGAGGTCGCTCGCGAGCAGGGCCTCGCGGAGCCGGGGGTCGCGGTCGACGAGCGAGAGGGTGTAGGCGTTGCACAGGTGGACCTGGTAGCTGGTGCCCGACGCCGCGGACTGCACGATGCGCATGGCCGCGGCGGTGGTGTCGAGGTCGGCGATCGGGATCCGGCAGACGTCGTAGGTGCGGATCTCGTCGAGGCTCGAAGGGCCCATCGCCAGCGACGGCTCGAAGGTGTCGGTCACGAGACGACGGTGTCACGCGGGACCCGCCCGTGTACGCGGAATGGCCAGGGTGGTGGCCGCGAAGTGGCCACTCTCACAGACCCCGGAGGACCATGGCCGGGATGGCCGAAATGACCAGGTCCGCGGTCCGAAATGACCATGCTGGGCGAGCAGGTGGGGAACAATGACCGGTGTCCTCCCATCCACCGTCTGGAGTCTGCTGTGCGCCGAGCGCTGATCACGGGTGTCACCGGTCAGGACGGCTCCTATCTCGCGGAGCTCCTGCTGGGCAAGGGCTACGAGGTCCACGGACTGATCCGGCGCGCGTCCATGTTCAACACCGGGCGCATCGACCATCTCTACCGCGACCCGCACGACAGCGCCGCGCGCATGTACCTCCACTACGGCGACCTCAGCGACGGCGCCCGGCTGGTCACGCTGATGCGCGAGATCGACCCGGACGAGGTCTACAACCTGGGCGCCCAGTCGCACGTGCGGGTGTCTTTCGACGAGCCGGAGCACACCGGGAACAGCACCGGCCTCGGCACGATGCGGCTGCTCGAGGCCGTCCGGATGTCCGGCGTGCACTGCCGCTACTACCAGGCGTCCAGCTCGGAGATGTTCGGTGCCGCACCCCCGCCCCAGGACGAGTCGACGCCGTTCCACCCGCGCTCGCCGTACGGCGTGGCGAAGGTCTACGGCTACTGGGCCACCCGCAACTACCGCGAGGCCTACGGTCTCTTCGCCGTCAACGGCGTGCTCTTCAACCACGAGTCGCCCCGCCGCGGCGAGACCTTCGTGACCCGCAAGATCACCCGGGCGGTGGCCCGGATCAAGGCCGGCCTCGACGACCACGTCTACATGGGCAACCTCGACGCCGTCCGTGACTGGGGCTACGCCCCGGAGTATGTCGAGGGCATGTGGCGGATGCTGCAGGCCGAGGAGCCCGACGACTTCGTCCTGGCCACCGGCAGCGCGATCTCCGTCCGCGACTTCCTGGCGGCGGCGTTCAGCCATGCCGGCCTCGACTGGGAGGAGCACGTGCGCTTCGACGAGCGCTATCTGCGGCCGTCCGAGGTCGACGCGCTCCGCGGAGACGCCGGCAAGGCCGAGCGCGTGCTCGGCTGGCGGCCGACCATCCACAGCGAGCGCCTGGCGCAGATCATGGTCGACGCCGACATCGAGGCGCTCGCGCACGAGGGCCGGCCCTGGATCGACCAGGCCGTGGTGACCGACTGGCCGCGCCTGCCATGACCACCGACTTCACGCCCGGACCGCTCGACCGCGCGGCCACGACGTACGTCGCCGGGCACCGCGGCATGGTCGGCTCGGCCGTGTGGCGGCGCCTCGAGGCGGCCGGCTTCACCGACCTGCGCGGGCTGCCGTCGTCCGAGCTCGACCTGCGCGAGCGTGCCGCGGTCCGTGACTTCTTCGCGGAGACCACCCCCCGCTACGTCGTGCTGGCCGCGGCCAAGGTCGGTGGCATCCTCGCCAACGACACCCACCCGGTGGAGTTCCTCTCCGACAACCTCCGCATCCAGACCAACGTCATGGACGCGGCGCTCGAGCAGCGGGTCGAGCGGCTGCTGTTCCTCGGCTCGTCGTGCATCTACCCGCGGCTGGCGCCCCAGCCCATCCGCGAGGACTCCCTGCTCACCGGCCACCTCGAGCCGACCAACGACGCCTACGCGATCGCCAAGATCGCCGGCATCCTCGGCGTGCAGGCGGTGCGCCGCGAGTACGCCCTCCCCTGGATCTCGGCCATGCCCACCAACCTCTACGGCCCCGGCGACAACTTCTCGCCGACCGGCAGCCACCTGCTCCCGGCCCTGATCCGCCGGTACGTCGAGGCGGCGGCGACCGGCGCGCCGTACGTCACCAACTGGGGGAGTGGTACGCCGCGGCGCGAGCTCCTGCACGTGGACGACCTGGCCGACGCCTGCCTCCACCTGCTGGAGCACTACGACGGTCCGAGCCAGGTCAACATCGGCACCGGCGACGACGCCACCATCCGCGAGATCGCGCAGCTGGTGGCGGGGGCCGTCGGATACGCCGGGGAGACCCGGTGGGACGACAGCAAGCCGGACGGCATGCCGCGCAAGCTGCTCGACGTCGGCCTGCTGCACTCCCTGGGCTGGACGGCGCACACGTCGCTCGCCGACGGGGTCGCCGCGACCGTCGCGTGGTTCCGGGGCCACGTCGACGACCTGCGCGAGGTCGGCTGAAGCCGGTTGGGCGTGGGCAGCGCGCTCTCATAGACTCGGGGACCGGCAGCCGCACCGTTCTCGGGCGGCTCGGTGACCGATGAGCGAGGGTGGAGCTGATGTCCGAGGCACGCTCGACGTCGGGCGCGACCGTGCTGGTGACCGGCGGCACCGGGTCGTTCGGCGGGACCATGGTGCGTCGCCTGCTGGCGGGCGACGTCGGCGAGGTCCGCATCCTCTCGCGTGACGAGCTCAAGCAGGACGACATGCGCCGCGCCGTGGGCGATCCGCGCGTGCGGTTCTATCTCGGCGACGTCCGCGACTACGCCAGCGTCGACCGGGCGAGCCGCGGGGTCGACCACGTCTTCCACGCGGCCGCGCTCAAGCAGGTGCCGAGCTGCGAGTTCTTCCCGCTCGAGGCGGTCCGCACCAACGTCCTCGGCAGCGCGAACGTGATCGAGGCCAGCAACGCCAACGGCGTCAGGTCGGTGGTGTGCCTGGGCACCGACAAGGCGGCGTACCCGATCAACGCGATGGGCATGTCCAAGGCGTTGATGGAGAAGGTCGCCCAGGCCTTCGCCCGCAACAACCCGACGGCCCGGACGGTCGTGTCGACGGTGCGCTACGGGAACGTGATGATGTCGCGCGGCTCGGTGATCCCGCTCTTCGTCGACCAGGTGCGCGCGGGCCGGCCGATGACGGTGACCGACCCGTCCATGACCCGGTTCCTGATGTCGCTCGACGACGCCGTGCAGCTGGTGGACCACGCGTTCGCCCACGCCGAGCGGGGCGACCTGTTCGTCCGCAAGGCGCCGGCCAGCACCGTCGGAGACCTGGCCACCGCGGTGGCCCTCGCGATGGGCGCGAAGCCCGACGTCCAGGTGATCGGCACCCGGCACGGCGAGAAGCTCTTCGAGACCCTGGCCACCCGCGAGGAGCTCACCCGGGCCGAGGACCAGCGAGACTACTTCCGGGTCCAGGTCGACGCGCGCGACCTCAACTACTCGGAGTACTTCGACGAGGGCGACCCGGCCGAGGCGACCGACGACTACCACTCCCACAACACCGAGCGCCTCGACGTGGACGCGGTCGTCGCCCTGCTGAGGTCGCAGGCGGACTTCCGGGCCCTGGCGGCGCAGTAGCGTGCTGGAGTTCGGGCTCGCTCTGGTCACGACCGCGGTGGTGATGGTGCCGCTCCGCGCGGTGCTGCGCCGGCACCGCGTGGTCGACGTGCCCAACGCGCGCTCGTCGCACGCCGCGGTGACCCCCCGCGGCGGCGGGGTGGCGCTCCTGGTCGGCGTCGCGGTCGGGGTGGCGTCGGCGATCGTGGTCAGGCCACCGGAGAGCGCGTCGCCGGACCCGTCCGTGGTGAGCGCGGTGGCGGTCGGCGTGGTGCTGTTCGGCGTGCTGGGCCTGGTCGACGACCTCTCCGACGTCGACGCGCGCGTGCGCCTGGCGGTGCAGGCCCTGCTGGCGACGGGCGTGGCCACGACCGTCGCCGTCGCCGACTCCTCACCCTGGGCCGTCGGCCTGGTGGCGGTCGCGGGCTCGATCTGGCTGGTGTCCTACGTCAACGCCTTCAACTTCATGGACGGCATCAACGCCATCTCGGCGGTCAGCACGCTGCTGGCGGCGTGCTGGTTCGCGGGCCTGGCGGCACGCGCGTCGGACCCCGTGGTGTACGCCGCCTCCTGGGCGCTGGCGGGCGCCTCGGTCGGGTTCCTGCCGTGGAACGCCCCTCGGTCGCGGATCTTCCTGGGTGACGTCGGGAGCTACGGCGTCGGCGCCCTGATCGGGTCGCTGGCGCTGCTGACCGCGTTGCGCGAGGGCAACGTGTGGCCGGCCCTGGCGCCCCTCGCGATCTACCTCGTGGACACCGGCGGAACGCTGGTACGCCGCGCGCTGCGCGGTGACCGGCTGCTCGAGGCCCATCGGTCCCACGTCTACCAGCGGCTGCTCGACCTCGGCCTCTCCCATCCCGCGGTGACCGGGCTGGTGGCGCTCGCGGGTCTGCTGATCTGCCTGGCGACGCTGGTCCTGCCCACCGCGCTGGCGGTCCTGTTCGCCGTACTGACGGGCGCGCTCTACCTCGCCCTGCCTCGGCTCCTGGGGCTGCGGACGCACGGGATGGCGCTGTGAAGATCGGGATGATCAGCCAGTGGTACGAGCCGGAGACCGGCGCGGCCGCCCATCCGACGGCCATCGCGCGTGCCCTCGCCGCACGAGGGCACGAGGTGAAGGTGCTCACCGGGTTCCCGAGCTACCCGCTGGGGCGGGTCTACGACGGCCACCGGATGCGGCTGCGCGCTCGTGACCACCGCGACGGCATCGCCCTGCTGCGCGTGCCGGACTCGCCGAGCCACGACCAGTCGGCTCGGCGGCGCGCGCTCAGCCTGACCTCCTTCGCCGTGTCCGCCGCCCTGCAGGTGGGCTGGCTGCGCGACGTCGACGTCTGCCTCACCTATCTCACGCCCGCCACCGTGGGCCTGGCGGCGATGACGCTGCACCGGGTGTGGGGCGTGCCCTACGCCCTCTACGTGCAGGATCTCTGGCCGGAGACCGTGACCGCGAGCGGGTTCATCGGCAGCCCGGGCGCCACGCGACGGGTCGAGGGCGCCCTCAACGCCTGGCTGGGCAGGCTCTACCGCGGCGCCGACGCGATCGCCGCGATCAGCCCGACCATGGCGACGACCCTGGCGACCCGCGGGGCCGCCGCCGTGCCGACGTCGATCCCCAACTGGGTGGACGAGCGGGTCTTCCGCCCCGTCCCGCGCTGCGGCCGACCCCATCTCGACGACCGCCGGTGGGTGATGTACGCCGGAGGTCTGGGCGACGTGCAGTCGCTGGACACGGCGCTCCGGGCGATGGCGCTCCTCGACCACCGCCCCGACCTCGCCCTGGCCCTGGCCGGCTCGGGTGTCGCCGTACCCCGTCTGCGGGAGCTGGCCGCGGAGCTCGGGCTCGGCGACCGGGTCCGGTTCCTGGGCAGCTTCACGATGGAGGAGATGCCGGCGGTCCTCGCGGAGGCCGACGCCCAGCTGGTGTCGCTCAAGGACCTCCCACTCTTCCGCGGCACGATCCCGAGCAAGCTCCAGGCCTCGATGGCCTGCGGCCTGCCGATCGTGTGCGCGGTGGCCGGCGACGCGGCCGAGGTCGTACGACGGTCCGGCTGCGGCTTCGTCGCCGCACCCGAGGATCCCGCCGCGCTCGCCGACGCGTTCCGTCGGCTGGCCGACGCGTCGGCGGTCGACCTGACCGCGATGGGCGACCGGGCGCGCGCGTCGTACG
>JBAUWD010000540.1:0-5728 GCA_049583575.1 Nocardioides sp. | reverse complement strand
GTCCCGGGGAACTCGAACCGGTCGAGCACGGCCCTGGTGTACAGCGCCGAGCCACCCACCAGGACCGGCGTCCGCCCGCGCGCCCGCACGTCCGCGATCGCGGCCCGGGCCCAGCCCTGGAACTCCGCGACGGTCAGCGGCTCCGTCACGTCGAGCCGGTCGAGCAGGTGATGCGGTACGCCTCGTCGTTGCGCCGGCGCGGGCTTGGCGGTGCCGATGTCCATGCCGCGGTAGACCGCCATCGCATCGGTGTTCACGACCTCGCCGTCGAGCCGCTCGGCGAGGTCCAGCGACAAGGTGGTCTTGCCGGCCGCGGTCGCGCCCACCACGGCCACGACGGGTCGCGGCTCCGCTCGACCACCGGACGACATGCGGCCAGTCTCGCAGCGTGGGGCCCGGGATTACTGTGGGTGCATGCCGGGCGTGCGGGAGGGCGAGTTCGACGAGGGACTCGGTCCCGACGAGGACTACGGTCCCGACGACGACGCGCCGCCGTACTGGTTCGCGGGCAACCGGATGCCGGCCGACGCCCGGCGCATGGGACTGACGCATCACGTGCCCGACGGGGCGATCCTCGACTTCGCCGGCAAGCTCGACCCGAGCCGGCTGCAGCACCGCATCGCGGCGTGGGTGATGCTGGTGGTCTTCGTCCTACCGACCCTCTTCTACATCCTGCGGCTCGCCCTCGACGTCCTCGGCCGCTGACGAGGCTGTCGCGGGCTAGGTTGTGGCCGGGGTCCGCCCTCCGCCGGACCACGACCCGAGGAGTGACATGGGATTCACGGACGCCGCCGAGGAGCTCGTCGGCAAGCACGACCGGCAGGCGGGCCCGGGCCATCGAGACGGCCGGCGGCCTCGCTGAGTGACCGAGCGCTTCCGGGTCGTCCCGGCGTCGTACGTCTTCCTGCTCCGCGACGGCGACCCCGGTGACGAGGTGCTGCTGCAGCTGAGGCAGCACACCGGCTACATGGACGACCACTGGGCGGCGGCCGCGGCCGGCCACGTCGAGCGCGGCGAGACGGCGTACGACGCGGCGCGGCGCGAGGCGCGCGAGGAGATCGGCGTCGACGACGTCGCCCTGGAGTTCGTGACCTCGATGCAGCGCACCCGCCACGCGGACCCGATCGACGAGCGCGTCGACTTCTTCTTCACCGCACGCACGTGGTCCGGCACGCCGCGGATCGTGGAGCCCGCGAAGTGCGCGGCGCTGGGGTGGTTCCCGCTGACGGCGCTGCCGGCGCCCGTCGTACCCCATGAGCTCGTCGTCCTCACCCGCTTGGGGGTGGGAGTGCCGCCGTACACGACGTACGGTTTCGAGAGCACCGAGGAAGGGCGACGAGGAGGCCAGGATGGTGATCGAGCCGGGTGACCGGCCCACCCCGGAGGTCGAGCCCGCCGAGCCCCGCCCGGGTGGCGTCGACGCGATCGACGGCGTCGACCCGGCTCCCGTGGTCCCCGACCTGTCGCCGTACGACCACCCCGCGGTCGACGGCGCCCCGGGCGAGCTGGCGGAGCCCGAGCAGACCGAGCAGGGCGCCGGCTCCGACGGCGCCAGCGAGCCCGAGAAGGAGGCACCGGCGTGAGCGACGCGAGAGACGAGTCCGCCGACGACACCGAGCTGCGGGACTCCAACCCCAACGCCGGAGGCCCCGCGCGCGCGGCCGGAGGGATGGGCATCAGCAGCGAGCGCGTCGGCGCCACGGGGCCCGGTCAGGAGTCGACCGACGGCGAGCGAGACACCCGCGAGGCCGGCACCTCCGGCGACCCGGGTCCCGCCGACCGGGACACCCCGCCCGAACAGAGGCCGGGTGGTCCCGAGGACAACCCCGAGGGCATCGAGCCGAAGGCCGGCTACCCCTCCCGAGACCCTCGCAGCGACTGACGACTTGACGCCGAGTCGGCACAAGACGACTCGGCGTGTTCTCGCTGCCTCTTTGCGCCGACTCGGCGTGTTCTCGCTGCCTGTTTGCGCCGACTCGGCGTGTTCTCGCTGCCTCTTTGCGCCGACTCGGCGGGCAGGCTCAGGCCGGGGCGCCGACGCTCGGCATGCCGAGACCGACGGTCGTGGAGGGGGCGCGGGACGACGGGGTGGACGCCGGGATGGACGACGGGGTCGACGCCGCGGCGCGTGCCTCCCAGGCGTCGCCGGACCGGGTACGACGGTGGGCCAGGACCGCTCCGTCGGCGACCAGGTGGTGCGGGGCGGCGTAGGTGATCTCGACCTCGACGAGATCACCGGGGCGGATCCGGCGCGGGGTCTCGACAGGCTCGACCGACGACACCGGCTCGACCGACGACACCGGCTCGACCGACGACACCGGTCCGACCGACGACACCGGTCCGACCGACGACACGGGCCCGACCGACGCGTCGAAGTGCACCAGCCGGTTGTCCCGCGCGCGCCCGGTCAGGCGATGGGTGGCGGCATCCTTGCGTCCCTCGCCCTCGGCGACGAGGAGCTCGAGGCGGGACCCGAGCAGCTTCTTGTTCTCGGCCCAGGCCACCTCCTCGACCACCTCGACGAGCCGCCCGTAGCGCTCGCGTACGACGTCGGCCGGCACCTGGTCGGGCATGGACGCGGCCGGCGTCCCGGGTCGGATGGAGTACTGGAAGGTGTACGCCGCGGCGAAGCGCGCCTCGCGGACGACCTCCAGGGTCTGTGCGAAGTCGGCCTCGGTCTCCCCGGGGAAGCCGACGATGATGTCGGTGGACACCGCCGCGTCGGGCATCGCCGCGCGCACCCGGTCGATGATGCCCAGGTACTTCTCGCGCCGGTACGAGCGCCGCATCGCCCGCAGCACCCGGTCGGACCCGGACTGCAGCGGCATGTGCAGCTGGTGCATCACGTTGGGCGTCTCGGCCATCGCAGCGATCACGTCGTCGGTGAACTCCGCCGGGTGGGGCGAGGTGAAGCGCACCCGCTCCAGCCCCTGGACCTCGCCGCAGGCACGCAACAGCTCGGAGAACGCCTGCCGGTCGCCGAACTCCACGCCGTACGCGTTGACATTCTGCCCGAGCAGCGTGACCTCGCTGACGCCCTCGCCCACCAGCGCCCGGATCTCGGCGAGGATGTCTCCCGGACGGCGGTCCCTCTCCTTGCCGCGCAGGCTCGGCACGATGCAGAAGGTGCAGGTGTTGTTGCACCCGACGCTCACGCTGACCCACGCGGCGTACGCCGACTCGCGTCTGGTCGGCAGCGTCGACGGGAAGACCTCGAGCGACTCGAGGATCTCGACCTGCGCCTCGTCCTGCACCCGGGCGCGCTCCAGCAGCGCCGGCAGCGAGCCGAGGTTGTGGGTGCCGAACACGACGTCGACCCATGGTGCCTTCGTCGTGATCGTGGCCCCGTCCTTCTGCGCCAGGCAGCCGCCGACGGCGATCTGCATGCCGGGTCGCGCGGCCTTCACCGGCGCGAGGTGGCCGAGGTTGCCGTAGAGCCTGTTGTCGGCGTTCTCCCGCACCGCACAGGTGTTGAGGACCACGACGTCCGCCGGCTGGTCCGCCGCCGCCGCGACGTACCCGGCCTCCTCCAGCAGCCCGGTCAGTCGTTCGGAGTCGTGCACGTTCATCTGGCACCCGTAGGTGCGGACCTCGTAGGTGCGGGCGGTGCCGTCGGCGGCGCTCATGACCGCCCCAGGGTACGGCGCGACGCGGTCACGGCCGCAACCGAGACCGGTGCCTGTTGCGCAGGCGGCGTCGAGGACCGAGGGTGGACCCACCATGACCGAGCAGCCGACGCCCCACGCCCTGCACCGTCGTGCGCTGCTGCTGGGCGGCGCCGGTCTCGGCGCCGGCCTGGTCACCGCGGAGGCGCTGCTGGAGTTCCCGGCGGCCGCCGCGGGCACGCGGATCACCAAGCGGTTCCACGGCCACTTCCGCAGCCCGAAGACCCCCGACTGGCACTACCTCCCCTTCACCATGCCGAAGGGCGTGCGCTCACTCGAGGTGAGCTACGACTTCCAGCCCCACGACACCGGCCTGGGCTACAGCACCAACGTCGTCGACATCGGCGTGTTCGATCCGTCGGGCAAGGGGGTGGGTGACGTCGAGGGCTTCCGCGGCTGGTCCGGAGGCGCACGGCGTCACTTCCGGCTCACCCACCACTGGGCGACGCCGGGCTACCTCGCCGGCCCGCTCACGCCCGGGCGGTGGCATGTGATCCTCGGGCCCTTCCTGATCACCCGGCCGGGCACGCCGTGGCACGTCCGGGTGACGATGGAGTACGGCGACCCGGTGCAGCCGGCCTTCCACGCCGACCACGCGCCCACCGCCGTACCGGGGACCGGTCCGGGCTGGTACCGCGGCGACCTGCACCTGCACTCCGTCTTCTCCGACGGCCACTGGACGCCGACCCAGCTCGTCGCCCAGGCGCAGGCCAACGGCCTCGACTTCATGGGCACCTCCGACCACAACACCAACGCCGCGACGCGCGTGTTCGGTCACCACGTGCCCGACGGCTTCCTCGTGGTCAGTGGAGAGGAGGTCACGACCCGCAACGGGCACTGGCTCTCGACCGGCACCACCCCCGGCACCTGGGTCGACTGGCGCTACCGGGCGAAGGACCACCTGCTGCGCCGGTTCGCCGACCTGACGCGCAGCCTCGGCGGGACGGCGATCGCGGCGCACCCGTTCGTGCCGGTGCCCGGCACCCGTTGGGACTTCAGCTCGACCTACGCCTGGATGGACGCGGTCGAGGTCTGGAACGGCCCGTGGGCGATCTGGAACCAGGTGGCGGTCGCCGACTGGCACTCGCAGCTCGCAGCCGGGCACTACACGCCCGCCGTGGGCAACTCCGACTCCCACCACGACGGACAGGTGGTCGGGCTTCCGCAGACCGTCTATCGCGCCGACAGCCTGTCGACGGCCGCGATCATGGCCGCGGTCCGCGGCGGCCACTGCTGGATCGCCGAGTCGTCCGACGTCGGCCTCACGTTCACCGCCACCGGCGCCGGTCCCACGACGACCGTCGGCGGACCCGGCGACACGGTGACCCTGGCCGACGGCGAGCAGCTGGCCTGCCACCTCGAGGTGACCGCCGTACCCGGCACCGTCGCCCAGCTCTTCGGCGCCTCGGGCGTGCTGGCCGGCGCGGTCGACGTCGGCGGCTCGATCACGCTGGACCACGACGTCGACGTCGCCGAGGGCTTCGTCCGCGTCGAGGTACGGCGACCGAGGACCCCGCCCACCGACCCGACGGACGACCAGTCGGCCTCGCCGATGGTCGCGCTGACCAACCCGGTCTTCTGCCAGGTCTGACCCGCGAGGCGGGCCTCGGCGATTGGTATCGTCCACCGGTGGACCACACCAGCTGGATGCACCGCGAGATCGAGGAACAACCCGCCTCGGTCGCCGCCACGATCACGGCCGCCCTGGCCCGTGCCGACGAGATCCGCGAGGCGTGGTCCGGTCGACGACGGGTGCTGTTCGTGGGCCGCGGCACCTCCGACAACGCGGCCGTGTACGGCCGCTACCTCCTCGAGACCCGCACGGGCGTCACCGCCGCCCTGGCCGCACCGAGCGTCGCCACCCACTACCGCACGCGGCTCGACCTGCGCGACACCCTGGTGGTGAGCATCTCCCAGTCCGGCCGGACCGAGGAGATCGTCGAGGTGCAGCGCTGGGCCGTCGAGCAGGGCGCGGCGACCCTGGCGATCACCAACGACGGTGGCAGCCCGCTCGCCCGTGAGGCCGGCCTGGCGCTCACCACCCAGGCCGGGGAGGAGCGGGC
>JBAUWD010000539.1:0-5942 GCA_049583575.1 Nocardioides sp. | reverse complement strand
GGGCTACCGCGTCGACCTGATGGAGTTCGTCGGCAGCCAGCACACGCCGCGCAACACGCTGCTCCGCGCGGTGCGCAGCAGCGGGCCCGTCCGCGGCGGCTCCGTGCGCCGTGAGTACGACGAGCTGGTGGCGGCGTGGGGCGTGCGGCCGCGACTCGCCGAGCTCCTCGCCGATGCGTAGCGGTCTGGTGGCGCTGGTGGTCGCCGCTCCCTTCGTGGTGGGGGTGGCGGTCACGCCCACCGCCCCCCACGGGAGGCACGTGCTCACCTTCCACGACCCGGCGATCGTCGAGGCGAGTGCCCTGGTCGTCGCCCGCGGGCTGTTCCTGACCACGAACGACTCGGGCGACACCGGGCGCGTGTTCGCGGTGGACCGGGCCGGAGACACGGTCGGGGTCACCCACTGGTCGTCGGACCCGACCGACTGCGAGGCGCTCGCCCCGGCCGGGCCGGGACACGTGTGGGTGGGCGACATCGGCGACAACCTCGCCAGCCGCTCGTCGGTCACGATCACCCGCGTTCCGGTCGGGCGGGGCGAGCGCACGGTGACCCCGACGTCGTACCGCCTCACCTACCCCGACGGACCGACCGATGCCGAGACCCTCCTCCGCAACCCCGTCACGGGTCGGCTCTACGTCGCCAGCAAGGACGTCTTCGGCGGCACGCTGTACGCCGTACCACGGCACCTGTCCGCCGATGGCACCAACCGGCTGCGGAGGATCGGCCGCGTGCTGCCGGTCGCCACCGACGGCTCGTTCTTCCCCGACGGGCAGCACCTCGTGATCCGCGACTACTCCACCGCCGTCGTCTACGAGTGGCCCTCGCTGCAGCGCGTGGGGTCGTTCGACCTCCCGTCCCAGCAGCAGGGCGAGGGGATCGCGGTGGCGCCCGACGGCTCGATCTACCTGTCGTCCGAAGGGATCCGGTCGCCGGTGCTGGAGGTACCGCTGCCGGCCGCGCTGCGGCGCGCGATGGCACGCCGGACCCCGTCCGCGTCACCGTCGGGCGGTTCCGTCCCGGAGGCGTCGTCGGAGAGCGCCACCGGGCCGGTCACGCACGACGCCTGGCCCTGGGTGGCCGGCGGACTCCTGGCGCTGGGTGCGCTGGTCGTCCTCGTGCGCGCCGTGCGTCCGCGCTGACGCGTCAGGGTGCACCCGCCGTGCACGACCGTGTGCACGATCACGCCGGTGCGGTGCGGATCCACGGTCCTGGCACTCGCCGGCGGGACCCGGCACGTGCGCAGGAACGGCAAGAGCCTGGCCTTCTGCTTCGTGGGGAAGTCCGGGGTCGAGCACTCCGTCACCATCGACGACCCGGCCACGATCGAGGCCGTCGAGCGGCCGACGCGCCCCGGCCGACGAGGAGCTGCTGGCGTGGAAGGAGCGTGGCCGATGGCACGACCTCGACTCGGGCCACGTCAACGACCACATCCGGCGTACGACCGGACTCGAGGCCACCGCGAAGGACTTCCGCACCTGGCACGCGCGCCTCGTACGTCGACCCCCGGGTGGTCGACGCCTACGAGGAGGGCCGGACGATCGTCGCGGCGACCCGGCGTTGGGCGGTGACACCCGGCGAACGGCAGAGCATCCTGGAGCGTGCGGTGCTCCGGCTGCTGAAGGAGGCCTGATGGAGATCACCGTCGTCGAGGGCGACATCACCGAGCAGCACGTGGACGCTGTCGTCAATGCCGCCAACCGGGCGATGCGCGGGGGCGGTGGTGTCGACGGTGCGATCCACCGGGCCGGCGGGCCGGCGGTGCTGGAGGACTGCATCCGCCGCTTCCCGCAGGGGCTGGCCACCGGTGACGCGGGCTGGACCACGGCGGGAGACCTGCCGGCGCGCTGGGTGATCCACGTGGTCGGGCCCAACCACCGGGCCGGCGAGACGGACCGGTCGCTGCTGGTCTCCTGCTACGCGCGCGCCCTCGCCGTCGCCGACGAGCTCGGGGCCCGCTCGGTCGCGTTCCCGCTGGTCAGCGCCGGCATCTACGGATGGCCTCTGCACGACGCGGTCGCGGTGGCCGTGGAGACCCTGCGCACCGCGCCGACCCGGGTCGAGGAGGCCCGCCTCGTCGCCTTCGACCGGCCCGGGTACGACGTGCTGGTGGCGGCCGTCGATGGCTGAACGCCGACCGGTCTTCGTGCTGCACGAGCACCACCGACCGCAGCACCACTTCGATCTGCGACTCGAGGAGGACGGGGCGCTCCGGTCGTGGGCGGTGCCCAAGGGGATGCCCACCGACCCCCGGGCCGACCGTCTCGCGGTGGCCGTCGACGACCACGACCTCGCGCACGCGACGTACGAGGACGCGACGAAGACGATCGCCGACACCGGCTGGTGGGAGCTCGAGGACCGCAACGAGCGGCGCTTCGTCTTCGTGCTCCACGGTCGCGAGGGCGCGCGACGCTACGCGATGATCGACACCGGCAACGACTCGCTGCTGCATCTCACGCGGGTCCAGCCGAACCATTGACACCAGTGGTCCGCGGGAAGAGTGTGACCCACGTCGAGCACCTTCGTCAGGGCTCTCACGTCCTCAGGGGACCGCCCGGGTGCCGGCTCGATCTCGATGGAGGACATCGTGAGAACAGCACTACACGAGAGGCGCGGACGGGGCGAACTCCTGGCCGCGATCACAGTCGGGCTGCTGATCGTGGCCACGCTGGCAGCAGTCGGGTCGTCCGCCCAGGCGGCCACCCGTCCCTCGCACAACGCCTCGAACGCCTGCGCGGCGCAGGTGCGCCTGCCCGGCCACGTGGGCCGTCTCGGCGGTATCACCCGCGCGGTGTCGACCAGGTCGGGCTGCGTCCACAACACCGGCGACCCCGCGGGCGGCACCCCGCCCCTGCTCTTCCACGGTGGGCCCGTGATGGACACGAGGAACACGGGTCCGCTGGTGATCCGGCCGATCTTCTGGACCCCGAAGCACCACCGGATCGCCCCGGCGTACAAGTCGATCATCAAGCAGTACCTCGGTGACGTGGCAGCCGCGAGCGGCCAGCACACCAACGTGTTCTCGACCCTCACCGAGTACTTCGGGTCGAACGGCGGCAACATCCGCTACAACGTGAAGGTCCGACCGGGGATCAACGACGTCCACGCGCTGCCCGCGAGCGGGTGCACGGTGGAGTCCGTCGACCGGGCCAACGTGTATGCGGACGCCTCGGGCTACAACAGGTGCGTCGACGACGACCAGGTGATCGCGGAGACCGACCGCATCGTCTCGAACTGGCACCTGCCGCGCGACTATGCCCACATCTACGTGATGTTCCTGCCCAAGCACGTGATGTCCTGCTTCTACCCGGGCGCGACGAACACGTCGGACAACTTCTGCACGATCAACCACCTGCCGAGCGCCGCCTACTGTGCGTACCACAGCCAGGCGCCGAGCGGCAGCGTGTACGCGAACATGCCGTTCCCGATCTACGACTCGTCGATCGGCTACACCTGCGGCAGCGATGCGAGCTTCCCGGACGTCCAGACGCCGAACGGGAACGCGGACGCCGACACCGAGATCAGCCCGACCAGCCACGAGATCATGGAGGCCGTGACGGATCCCGACGTCAACACCGGGTGGTACGACTCGAGCGGGTTCGAGAACGGCGACGAGTGCGCCTACGTCTACGGCGTGACGCAGGGGGCCACCGGCTCGATGTACAACCAGGTGATCAACGGCCACAACTACCTGACGCAGGAGGAGTTCAGCAACCTCGACTTCGCCAGCACGGGTGGCGGCTGTCTGCAGGGCGAGTGACCCTACAGGGCCACTGAGCGCACGGCGGCGCCGGACACCTCGTCCGGCGCCGCCGTCGGCAGCGGTGGTGTCACAGCCGCTCGACGACGTGGTCGATGCAGGCGGTGAGGGCCTCCACGTCGGCGGGCTCGATCGCGGGGTACATCGCGATCCGGAGCTGGTTGCGGCCGAGCTTGCGGTAGGGCTCGGTGTCGACGATGCCGTTGGCCCGGAGGGTCGCCGCGATCGCGGAGGCGTCGATGTCGTCGTCGAAGTCGATCGTGCCGATGACGAGCGAGCGGTGGTCCGGGTCGACGACGTACGGCGTGGTGTACGACGTCTTCTCGGCCCAGCCGTAGAGCGCGTCGGACGACGCGGTGGTGCGCTCGACCATCCCGGTCAGGCTGCCGTTGGCGTTCATCCAGTCGAGCTGCTCGGCCATCAGGAAGAACGTGGCGATCGACGGGGTGTTGTAGGTCTGGTTGAGCCGTGAGTTGTCGATGGCCGTGACCAGGTCGAAGAAGGCGGGGATGTGTCGCCCGGCCGCCTCGATCTCGGCCGCGCGCCCCAAAGCGGCCGGCGACATCAGGGCGACGTAGAGGCCGCCGTCGGAGGCGAAGCACTTCTGGGGTGCGAAGTAGTAGACGTCCGCCTCGGTCAGGTCGACCGGCAGGCCGCCCGCGCCCGAGGTCGCGTCGACGAGGACGAGGGCATCGTCCGCGGCGCCCGCGGGACGGCATACCGGTGCCATCACCGCGGTGGAGGTCTCGTTGTGCGGCCAGGCGTAGACGTCGATGCCCTCCTCGGCGACCGCGTCGGGTCGCGTGCCCGGCCCGCTCCGGACGATCGACGGCTCGGCCAGCCACGGCGCCCGGGACGCGCACGCTGCGAACTTGGCGGAGAACTCGCCGAACGAGAGGTGCTGGCTCCGCGCACGGATCAGGGCGTGGGTCGCGACGTCCCAGAACGCCGTGGCACCGCCGTTGCCCAGCACGACCTCGTACCCCTCGGGCAGCGAGAAGAACGTCGCGAGACCCTCGCGCACCCGGCCGACCAGGCTGCGCACCGGGGCCTGGCGGTGGGACGTGCCCATGAGCGAGGATCCGGTCGCGGCCAGCGCGTCGAGGTGGCTGGTCTGGATCTTGGACGGTCCGGCGCCGAACCGGCCGTCGGCCGGCTTGAGGTCGGCGGGGATCGAGATCGCGTCGGTCATGAGCAACCTTCCAGGAGGATCAGTGGACCGCCTGACGACGCTGTCGGCGCTGACTATTGTGTCAGGGCCGCCGACGACGGCAGACGGAAGGACACCTGATGAGCACCACGCACACCTCGGGCGTGCCCGGACCCGACCGCGGACGCACCAGCTTCCGCGCCGTCGGGATCGTGCTGCTCGTGATGGCTCTCGCGCTGCTGGGCGTCGGCCTCGAGGACTTCTTCTCGTCGCTCGGCTCGGACTCCCACGAGGCGGCCGACCGGATCTGGATGGCCTTCGTCGGGCTGCTGCTGCTGGGGCCGGCGGGCTGGTGCCTGCAGGTGGGCTTCATCCGTTCGCCCGCCCCGCGGGGTCCGTGGTGCCCACGGTGCGGGGCCGTCGACGACGCGGCCGCAGACGTGTGTGGCAACTGCGGTACGGCCGTTGCCGGGTGACCTCCGCGTCGACCGGGTCGGGCTGACCCATCCGGATGCCGCGCGCCTGATCGACGAGGTGCAGCAGGAGTACGTCGTACGCTACGGCGGTCACGACCGCACGCCGATGGAGCCGTCGTACTTCGAGCCGCCGGACGGCGCCTTCTTCGTCGCCTACCGCGACGGGGTCCCGGTGGCGATGGGCGGCTGGCGGTTCCGGCCGGACGTGTTGCGGCTCGGCTCGATCCGGGCCGCCGAGATCAAGCGGATGTACGTCGCGGCGCGGGCCCGCCGGAGCGGGCTGGCCCGGCTGATGCTCGCCCATCTCGAGGCCACCGCGCTGGCGGCCGGCGCCGACGTGATGATCCTCGAGACGGGGACGGCACAGCCCGAGGCGATGGCGCTGTACGAGTCGGCCGGCTACCGACGGGTGGAGTCGTTCGGCTACTACCGGGACGCGCCTCTCAACCGCTGCTACGGCCGCGTCCTCGGCGGCCCGGAGGTCTGATCTCCTCCGGCCGGGCCGGGCTCAGGCCACGTCGCGCCGCCGGGCCAGCCACAGGGAGGCGGCCGGCAGCGC
>JBAUWD010000538.1:0-1502 GCA_049583575.1 Nocardioides sp. | reverse complement strand
GCGGCGATGTCCTTCGGCGAGGGAGCCGACGTGCGCGGCGCCGGCTCGCGGCTCTCGGCCTTGCCGCGGCTCCGGCTCCGGCGGCCTCGGCGGTCGCTCTCCTCGGCCTGCTTGGGCTCGACCGGGTCGTCCTCGATCACGACCCCGCGGCCGTGGCAGACCGTGCAGTCGTGGGAGAAGGACTCCAGGAGGCCGGTGCCGATGCGCTTGCGGGTCATCTGCACCAGGCCCAGGGAGGTCACCTCGGCGACCTGGTGCCGGGTCCGGTCGCGTCCGAGGCACTCGACCAGGCGCCGGAGGACGAGGTCGCGGTTGGACTCGAGCACCATGTCGATGAAGTCGACGACGATGATGCCGCCGATGTCGCGCAGCCTCAGCTGGCGCACGATCTCCTCGGCCGCCTCCAGGTTGTTCTTGGTGACGGTCTCCTCGAGGTTGCCGCCCGACCCGGTGAACTTCCCCGTGTTGACGTCGACCACGGTCATCGCCTCGGTCCGGTCGATCACCAGGGAGCCGCCCGAGGGCAGCCAGACCTTGCGGTCGAGGCCCTTCTTGATCTGCTCGTCGACGCGGTACGCCGAGAAGACGTCCTGGTCCTTGGTGCGCTCGTAGCGCTCCAGCCGCTCCTCGAGGTCGGGTGCGACGTGGACGACGTACGACCGGACGGTCTCCCAGGCGTCGTCGCCCTCGATGACCAGCTTGGAGAAGTCCTCGGTGAAGAGGTCGCGGACGACCTTGAGGGTCAGGTCGGGCTCGCCGTAGAGAAGCTGGGCACTGGCTCCCTTGTTGGCGGCCTTCTTCTCGATGTCGTCCCAGCGTGCCCTCAGCCGCTCGACGTCACGGGTCAGCTCCTCCTCGGACGCACCCTCCGCGGCGGTCCGGACGATCACGCCCGCGGTGTCGGGGACGATGTCCTTGAGCAGCGTCTTGAGCCGGTTGCGCTCGGTGTCGGGCAGCTTGCGGGAGATGCCGCTGGTGGTGCCGTCGGGCACGTAGACCAGGAACCGCCCGGCCAGGCTGACCTGGCTGGTGAGCCGGGCTCCCTTGTGACCGATCGGGTCCTTGGTGACCTGGACCAGCACGGACTGGCCCGACGTGAGCACCGACTCGATCTTGCGCGGCTGGCCCTCCTTGTGGCCGAGCGCCGACCAGTTGACCTCGCCGGCGTAGAGCACGGCGTTGCGCCCCTTGCCGATGTCGATGAACGCGGCCTCCATCGAGGGCAGGACGTTCTGCACGCGGCCCAGGTAGACGTTGCCGATCAGCGACGTCTGCGACTCGCGGGCGACGTAGTGCTCCACGAGGACGTTGTCCTCGAGTACGCCGATCTGGGTCAGGTCGCCGCGCTGACGGATCACCATGACCCGGTTGACCGACTCGCGGCGGGCCAGGAACTCGGCCTCGCTGACGATCGGCGCCCGGCGCCGGCCGGCCTCGCGCCCCTCGCGTCGGCGCTGCTTCTTGGCCTCGAGCCGGGTGGACCCGGCGACCGCGGTGATCTC
>JBAUWD010000537.1:0-2469 GCA_049583575.1 Nocardioides sp. | reverse complement strand
CCGGGGGTCGACGATGTGGTGCAGGCGTACGCCGCCGCGGCGCCACGCGCGTCGTACCGTCGATGAGGTGGCGACCGCCCAGCCGGGCTGGAGCGTGACCTGGCAGTGCGGGTCCTCGTCCGAGTCGCGGACCAGCACCTGCCAGCCGCCCTCGGGGCCGGGCCCGGCGGTCGCGATGTCGCCGCCCAGCTCGACGAGCACACCCACGCCCACCATCTCGGCGGCCCGGCGTGCGGTGAGGTCGGCCGCACGCGCCTTGGCGGTGGCGCCGAGGTCGAGCTCGACACCGGCGGGCAGCTCGAGCTTCTCGCCGTGGAGCTGGACTCGGCGGAAGCCCGGAACCTCCTGCACCAGGGTCACCGGACTGCCGTCACCCGGCAGCAGCTCGATGCTGCGGTCGTAGCCGAGCTCCCGGACCGCGCTGCCGACCGTCGGGTCGACCAGCCCCCCGCTGGCCTCGGCCGCGTCCAGCGCGGTGCCCACCAGGTCGGCGAGCAGCGGTGACAGGGTCGTGGTGCCCGGCTGTAGCCGCTGCAGCTCGGAGTCGGGCCGGAAGCGTGAGCAGGCGAGCTCGACGTCGTCCAGCCCGGCCCGCACCACCTCGACGACGGACGGCAGGGCCGCCGGGTCGGTCACGACGACCGAGGCCGTCGTGCTCCAGAGGTCGAAGCGGTACGTCGTGTCCCTCTCGCCGGTGTTCATGGTCAGGAGCCGCTCGTGGTGGCCTGCGGCGTGGTGGTCGCGGGCTGGGTGACGGGGCTGCTCTTCTGCCTGTTCGTCGAGCTGTGCGACGAGGTCGAGCGGTTGTCGTCGTTCCCCTCGCCGCGCTCGTGGGAGCCCGTCAGGGTGTTCGGGTTCCCGCCCTGGTTCGCCTGGGCGGTGCTGCCGTTGTGGGTGGTCAGGCCGAGGCCCACCGCCGCGCCCGCGGCGCTGACGAGGCTGAGTCCGGCGAGGCCGGCCTGCAGGCGACGGCTGCGCTTCATTCGAGTCATGCCCCCACTGTGGGCAGCGGGGCTGTGCGGTTCCTGTGAAAGCGCTGGCATCGCCGTGTCGGTTGCCTGCCAGGAATCTGATTGCGAGGCGGGGAGATCCCTGGGGGAGAATCACCCGCGTTGTGGACATCTCCTTCCCGCCCGAGCTGCCGATCAGCCAGCGGCACGACGACATCGCGGCGGCCATCAGGGACCACCAGGTCGTCGTGGTCGCGGGCGAGACCGGCTCCGGGAAGACCACCCAGCTGCCCAAGATCTGTCTCGAGCTCGGCCGCGGCGCCGGCGGACGCGGTGGGGTGATCGGGCACACCCAGCCCCGCCGGATCGCCGCCCGGTCGGTCGCCGAGCGCCTCGCCTCCGAGCTCGGGACGACGCTGGGGGACGAGGTCGGCTACCAGGTGCGGTTCACGGACAAGACGTCGCCCGCCACGCGCCTCAAGGTGATGACCGACGGCATCCTGCTGGCCGAGCTCCAGCGCGACCGCGACCTGCGCCGCTACGACACGATCCTCATCGACGAGGCCCACGAGCGCAGCCTCAACATCGACTTCCTGCTCGGCTACCTCAAGCGCCTGCTGCCCCGGCGACCCGACCTCAAGCTCGTCATCACGTCCGCGACGATCGACCCCCAGCGCTTCGCCGCCCACTTCAGCGACCGGCGTGACCGGCCCGCGCCGATCCTCGAGGTGTCGGGGCGCACCTACCCGGTCGAGATCCGCTACCGACCGTTGACGGTCTCGACCGGCTCGACCGACGTGGACGACGAGGGGGAGATCATCGTCCGCGACCAGACCGAGGCGATCGTCGACGCCGTCCGGGAGCTCTCCGCCGAGGGTCCCGGCGACGTGCTGGTCTTCCTGCCGGGCGAGCGCGAGATCCGTGACACGGCCGACGCGCTCGGCGACCTCGAACGGCGTACGGCGGGCCCCGGACGCACCCTCGAGGTCGTGCCGCTGTTCTCCCGGCTCTCCGCGGCCGAGCAGCACCGGGTCTTCTCGCCGCACCCGTCCACCGTGCGACGCGTCGTCCTCGCGACGAACGTGGCCGAGACGTCGCTGACCGTGCCGGGCATCCGCTTCGTCGTCGACACCGGTCTGGCGCGCATCTCGCGGTACTCCGTGCGGACCAAGGTGCAGCGGCTGCCGATCGAGGCGATCAGCCAGGCCTCCGCGCAGCAGCGGTCGGGTCGCTGCGGTCGGGTCGAGGCCGGTGTCGCGATCCGGCTGTACGCCCAGGAGGACTTCGAGGCCCGGCCGGCCTTCACCGAGCCCGAGATCCTGCGGACCAACCTGGCCTCGGTGATCCTCCAGATGACCTCGCTCGGACTGGGCGACCTGGCGCGCTTCCCGTTCGTCGAGCCGCCCGACCGGCGCAACGTGGCCGCGGGCGTCCAGCTGCTCGAGGAGCTCGGCGCCCTGGTCTCGACGAGCTCGACCGACCCACCTGGGCGCCCGACCAAGGCGGCGGACTCGAAGCG
>JBAUWD010000536.1:0-9637 GCA_049583575.1 Nocardioides sp. | reverse complement strand
GGCGGTGTGCGAGACTCCGGCGCGCCGACCGCTGCCCGACCGGCCGCCGACGACCGCCAGCAGCGGCTTGGTCTCCGCGAAGCGCCGCGCGACCCGGGCGAACTTCGCCGGGTTGCCGAACGACTCGAGGTAGAGCGCGGCCCCCGTGACCTCGGGGTCGTCCAGCCAGGCCGCGAGGAGGTCGTTGCTCGAGACGTCGGCCTTGTTGCCGAGCGAGACGAAGTGCCCGACGCCGAGACCGAGCCGGCGCGCCAGGTCGATCACGACGATGCCGACGCCGCCGGACTGCGAGGCGATCGCGAGGCCGCCGACCGGTGGGTTGGCGCCGGCGAACGTCGCAGCGAGCCGGACGTCCGGCTGGTTGTCGAGGAGACCGAGGCAGTTGGGCCCGACCACCCGGATGTCGCGGGCGCGCGCCGTACGGGTGAGCTCACGCTGGAGCGCGAGGCCGGCCTCGCCCATCTCGGCGAACCCGGACGTGATGACCACCGCGGCCCGGGCCCCGGCGTCGGCCGCCTGCTCGACGCAGGAGGTCACCTGCTGGGGCGGTACGGCGACGATGACCAGGTCGACCGGCCCGGGCACGTCGTGGAACGACCGGTAGGCCGGGACGCCGCCGATCGTCTCGGCGGCCCGGTGGATGACCACCAGGTCTCCTCGGAAGCCGCCCTCGACGATCGAGTCGATGATCGCGGCCCCCACCCCGGTGCCGTCGTGGCGGGCGCCGACGACCGCCACCCGATGGGGCCGCAGGAGCGCGGTCAGCGAGGCGGCCTCGGACCGGGACTCCCGGGTGTCGGCCGCCCGGAGCGACGACTCGGAGAGACGGGTGTCCATCTCGACCGTGACGATGCCCTGCTCGAGGCGCCGGGTGACCGCGAAGCCGGCGTCGAGGAAGACCCGCAGCATCGCGGCGTTCTCGGCGAGCACGTCGGCGGTGAACCGACGTACGCCGGCGGCCCGTGCGGCGGCCGCGAGGTGCTCGAGCAGCAGCGTGCCGACACCGTGACCGCGCAGTGCGTCCGCGACCAGGAAGGCGACCTCGGCGCCGTCGTCCGAACGCTCGGCGGTGGCCAGACCGACCAGTGCGCCGTGCCGCCACAGCCCCAGCGCCAGCACGCGCCCGCTGTCGTGCTGGGCGAGCAGGTGGTCGACGTAGTCGTGACCCGCCTGCCTGCTGACGCCGAAGAAGCGCAGGCGCAGGCTCTCCAGGCCGACCTCGTCGTGCAGGGCGAACAGGGCGTCGCGGTCGGTCTCGTGGAGGGGGCGCACGACGCCCACGGAGCCGTCCGCCAGTAGCACGTCGGCCGGTGCGGTGACCGGTGCGGTGACCGGTGCGCTCGCCGGTACGGCGCGCGCGTCGGCGTGCGGGTGTGCCGCGGTGTCGCTGGTGCTCACGATCTCCTCCTGGGACCATCGTCGGTGGGCCCCCGGAGCCGGGGGAGGGCCCTTGTGCCCCGTCCGGTGGGCCCTCGGCCCCTGTGCCTCCGCCGGCCCGCGCCGTGTGCTGGGACCGGCGTACGACGAACCCGCGCGAGGAGGTCGCAGCGATGCTGGTGCGAGACGTGATGACCACCCAGGTCGTGACCGTGCGACCGGAGGCGCACGTCAAGGCGGCGATCGAGCTGCTGGACGCCCACCGGATCACGGCCATGCCGGTCGTCGACGACGACGACCTGCTGGTGGGCGTGGTCAGCGAGGCCGACGTCCTGCGGGGCGCTCTCCTGCCCGACCGGCGCGCGCGCGAGATCCCGGTCCACGTCGACGGTCGCACCGGACCGCTCACGGTGGGCGACGTGATGACCCGCGAGGTGAAGAGCGTGACGCCGGACTCCGACCTCGCCGAGGCCGCGTCGGTGCTGGTCGACACGCACGTGAAGAGCCTCCCCGTGATCGACCACGGCCGGGTCGTCGGCGTGGTCAGCCGCCGCGACGTGATCTCGGTGCTGGCGCGGCGCGACCCGCTGATCCGGGCCGACGTGGACGACCTCCTCCGCGCGGCCGACGTCGTCTGCGACGTGGAGGTCGTCGACGGAGTGGTGAGCCTCGACGGCCGGCTCGAGGAGCACGCACGCGAGATCGCGCGCGTGCTCGCCGGCACCGTGCCGGGTGTGGTCGGGGTCGCGTTCCGCGAGTGACGGCACGCCTTCCGCGAGTGACGGCACGCCGAGGGTGTGGAGGACCGTCACCGGCACGCGGTCATCGCCAGCGCGTCACACGGAGCGCTGCACGGGCAGCGAGGCCATCGGGTCCCAGCCGCTCCCCAGCCGTCGGCCGGTCAGCTCCGACCACCGCATCCGCAGGTAGAGCGTGCGCCCGCCCGACGCCCAGGCGGTCGGGTTCCAGACCTCGCGGATGTGCTCCAGCTCCGCGGTGTCCACGACGACCTCCGCCCGACCGCGCGCGACGACGCTCCAGCCCCGGTGGTACTCGTAGTCGAACTGATCGACCTCGAGGGCCAGCACCGAGCCGCGCGCATGGCTGCCCAGCAGGCTGTACGGCGTGGTCCGCACCACGACGGCGTCGTCCACGACGGAGTAGTTCACCGGCACGATGTGCGGCCCGTTGGGGGTGCACGCGGCGACGCGTCCGACCAGACCGGCCCGGAGCAGCTCCGCGCACTCGGTCTCGTTCAGGTCGAAGGACTCGTACACGCGAATGCACCTCCTCGAGGAACGCGCGGTATCTCCGCTCGCACCATCGTCCGGGCCAGGCCGCTCGGACGTTCAGGGCCGATGGTCCCGACGTGGAGGTCCTATGCGCCTGCCCTCTCCAGGGCTCTCGCAGGACGCTGGATGTGAGCCCTGGGAGACGTGGCCCGTCTCCTCCCGGACATCAACCACGAGGCAAGGAGGCCACGATGTCCACCACCACCACACCGTTCCCCGCGGGCAGCATCGTCGTCGGTGTCGACGGGTCACCGTCCGCGGCCGAGGCGGTCACCTGGGCCGCCGAGCAGGCCCTGCTCGAGCACCGCCCGCTCACCCTGGTCAACGCCTACCACATCGACAGCATCTTCTGGATGGAGAGCGCGGGCGTCGACCACCACGAGCTCCTGCAGGAGCTCAAGGAGTACGGCGAGACCTTGCTCGACGCGGCCAAGCGGTCCGCCCTCGAGACCTCGCCGGGCCTCGAGATCCACGAGGTCACGTACCACGCCGACGCACGCACCGCCCTGATCGAGGCCTCGACCGCCGCGTCGATGGTGGTCCTCGGGTCCCGGGGTCGCGGGCGCGTCACCAGCCTGCTGCTGGGGTCGGTCGGGGTGGCCGTGGTCCGCCACTCCTCGTGCCCGGTCGTCGTACGCCGGCCGTCCCGCGACGGCGTGCACCGTGGCGTCGTCGTCGGCACCGACCTGAGCGACGACTCGCGCCCCGCGCTGGAGTACGCCTACCGGCTGGCGTCGACCCGCCACCAGCCGCTGACCGTGCTCGCCTTCCGCCCCGACTTCCCGTGGTTCGGCCGCAACGCCGGCGGCGACCAGGACTGGAGGGAGCGGGAGCGCCTGACCGCACTGCTCAGCGACCTGGGTGAGAAGTACCCCGACGTCCGCGTCTCCGAGAAGGACGTCGAGGACCCCGAGGCACGCGCGCTGGTCGCCGCGGCGTCGGACCAGGACCTCATCGTGGTGGGCAGCCACCACGAGGGCGCCGTGGCCTCGGCCCTCGGCCAGGCCCTGGCCGTGGCGGTCGTCGAGCACGCGCCCACGACGGTCGTGGTCGTCCCGAACGCGCCGATCGGCTGAACGTCCCGCGACCGCAGGTCGATCGGCCCCCCGAGAGGTGACCTCGTGCACTGACGGTGGCGTGGGAGCGCGCGCACCCTGATGGACAAGCGAGCCCACCCCCCCTGACTCGCTATTCCCCCCGGAGACCCGGGTCCCGGCATCCTGCCGAGGCCCGGGTCTCCTGCTCTCTCGGGGTGGGCCGTCAGCCGGCGACGATCCGGTCCGCGGAGGCGCGGGTCGCGACGACGAGGGCGGCGTTGGCGTCGTCCACCCGCGCCACCCAGGCCTCCGCCTCCGCGGGCGACTTCCCGAACCGCACGTGACGGGCCACCAGCCGCGGACGTCGTACCTCGTCGGCCACGTCGAGGAACCACACCTCGTCGAGCGCGGAGCGGACGGCGCGCCACTCCGGCCGGTCGAGCAGGAGGTAGTTGCCCTCGGTCACCACCAGCTCGACCTGTGGCTCGACGGCCACGGCACCGGCCAGCGGCTGCTCGAGGTCGCGGTCGAACCCCGGTGCCCAGACCGTCGACGGCGCGTCCCGCAGCCGCCGGAGCAGAGCGGCGTACCCCCAGGCGTCGAAGGTCTCGGGCGCGCCCTTGCGGTCGAGCAGCCCGAGGCGGCCCAGCGACACGTCCGCGAGGTGGAAGCCGTCCATCGGCAGGTGCACGGCCGGCACCGCCGACTCGGCGACCAGCCGCTCGGCGTACGTCGTCTTGCCCGCACCCGGCGCGCCGGTGATGCCGAGGATCCGTCTGCGCGCCATCCCCTCAGCATTGCCGCCCCCGCCTCCCCCCGGCTACCTCGGTGGGGCACGGCGGGATAGTCCATGACGAGATGGCTGCGATTTCGGCTGAATCACGACCATCTCGTCATGGACTAACCCCCTGCCATCGGCGCCCACCTCCACCGGCGGGATGGTTGGGGGCGTGAGTAGCGTGGAGCGCGTGACAGATGCTCCCGCTCCGCGCACCCTCGGTCAGCTCCGCGAGTCCGGCCACGTCCAGAAGTCCCTGCGCGACGAGGTGCGCGACAACCTCCTCGCCAAGCTCGCGGCCGGCGACGATCCCTGGCCCGGCCTGCACGGATTCGACGACACGGTCATCCCGCAGCTCGAGCGCGCGCTCCTCGCCGGGCACGACGTCGTACTCCTCGGGGAGCGGGGGCAGGGCAAGACCCGGCTGCTGCGCTCGCTCGCCGGTCTGCTCGACGAGTGGACCCCGGTGATCGGCGAGGCCGAGCTGGGCGAGCACCCCTACGACCCCATCACGCCCGCGTCGCGCCGCCGGGCCGACGAGCTCGGCGACGAGCTGCCCGTCGAGTGGCGCCATCGCGACGAGCGGTACGCCGAGAAGCTCGCCACCCCCGACACGTCGGTCGCCGACCTGATCGGCGACGTCGACCCGATGAAGGTGGCCGAGGGCCGCCACCTCGGCGATCCCGAGACCATCCACTTCGGGCTGATCCCGCGCAGCCATCGCGGCATCGTCGCGATCAACGAGCTGCCCGACCTCGCCGAGCGGATCCAGGTCGCGATGCTCAACGTCATGGAGGAGCGCGACATCCAGATCCGTGGCTACGTGCTCCGGCTGCCGCTCGACACGCTGGTCGTGGCGAGCGCCAACCCCGAGGACTACACCAACCGCGGCCGCATCATCACCCCGCTCAAGGACCGCTTCGGTGCCGAGATCCGCACGCACTACCCCACCGAGCTGGACGACGAGATCGCGGTGATCCGGCAGGAGGCGACACTGGTCGCCGAGGTGCCCGATCACCTCATCGAGATCCTGGCCCGCTTCACCCGCAACCTGCGCGAGTCCACCTCGGTGGACCAGCGCTCGGGGGTGAGTGCCAGGTTCGCGATCGCCGGCGCCGAGACCGTCGCCGCGAGCGCCCTGCATCGCAGGACCCGGCAGGGCGAGGACGAGGCCGTGGCCCGGATGGTCGACCTCGAGACCGCGATCGACGTGCTCGGCGGCAAGATCGAGTTCGAGACCGGTGAGGAGGGCCGCGAGACCGAGATCCTGACCCACCTCCTCCGCACCGCGACTGCCGAGGCCGTGCGCAGCCACTTCCGGGGTCTCGACTTCGCCCTCCTCGTCGACCGCATCGAGTCGGGCTCGATGGTCACGACCGGCGAGCAGGTGGCCGCCCGCGACTTCCTCACCGGCCTGCCCGTGCTCGGCGAGTCCGAGCTGTACGACGACGTGTGCGACCGCCTCGGCGCTCGCAACGACGGCGAGCGGGCAGGAGCCATCGAGCTCGCGCTCGAGGGCCTCTACCTCGCCCGCAAGATCAGCAAGGAGTCCGGTGGCGGGGAGACCGTGTATGGATGACTTCCGGGTGGTGCTCACGGCAGGGTCGCTGCGGGCCGACCCGTCGGCGGGCTGGCTCGTGCCTCACCGATGGACCGACGCCGGTGTGGTGATCCAGGCCCAGCCCAACGGCGCGGGCATGCTGCACGCGGCGGTCGCCCTGTGCGTCCTGAACGACACCTACCGCGAGGCGATCGCGCGCGGTGTCGAGGTGGTCGGGGTCCGCGTGTCCGCGCGCGGTGAGTTCGACGAGGAGACCTGGGAGTCGACCGGCGTCACCTACGCCGTGGAGGTCGACTCGACCGGGTCCGCCGCCGACGTCTCGTCACTGCTGGCCCAGGTCGACCGGGTCGCGGAGGTCCCACGCGCGTTGCGGGCCGGGATGTCCGTGGAGCGGTCCGATGCCTGACTCCGACAGGCTGGGTCACCGATGAGGAGCCGCTCCCGGTACCGGGCGTACGACGGCGGGCCCGACCCGCTCGCCCCTCCGATCGACATCGCCGAGGCGCTGGACGCGATCGGCGAGGACGTGATGGCCGGCTACAGCCCCGAGCGGGCGATGCGCGAGTTCCTGCGGCGCGGCGCACGTGACCGGCACGGGCTCGACGACCTGGCTCGCCGGATCGCGGAGAAGCGTCGCGAGCTGACGCAGCGGCACCATCTCGACGGCACGCTCCAGGAGGTCCGGGAGCTGCTCGACCGGGCGGTGCTCAACGAGCGCAAGCAGCTGGCTCGCGACATCGACCTCGACGACGGCGACCGCGCGTTGCGGGAGCTGCAGCTCGACAACCTCCCGCCCTCCACGGCCGCCGCGGTGAGCGAGCTCTCGCCGTACGACTGGAGGAGCCGCGAGGCGCGCGAGGACTACGAGCGGATCAAGGACCTGCTGGGCCGCGAGCTGCTCGACCAGCGCTTCGCCGGGATGAAGCAGGCCCTGGAGAACGCCACCGACGCCGACCGGGCGGCGATCAACGAGATGCTGACCGACCTCAACGACCTGCTGTCCAAGCACGCCCGCAACGAGGACACGCCCGACGACTTCGCCGACTTCATGGACAAGCACGGCGACTTCTTCCCCGAGAACCCGCAGAACGTCGACGAGCTGATCAACGCGCTCGCGCAGCGGGCCGCGGCCGCCCAGCGGATGATGAACTCGATGACGGCGGAGCAGCGCGCCGAGCTCATGGAGCTCGCACAGCAGGCGTTCGGCTCACCGGGGCTCATGCAGCAGCTCGCGCAGCTCGACGCCAACCTGCAGTCGTTGCGACCGGGTGAGGACTGGGGCGGGTCGGAGCGCTTCGAGGGCGAGCAGGGGCTCGGCCTCGGCGACGGGACCGGCGTACTCCAGGACCTCGCCGACCTCGACGAGCTGGCCGAGCAGCTCTCGCAGTCGTACGACGGTGCGCGGCTGGACGACGTGGACCTCGACAAGCTCGCCCGGCAGCTCGGCGACGAGGCCGCCGTCGACGCTCGCACGCTGCAGCGGCTCGAGCAGGCGCTGCGCGACTCCGGCTATCTCGCGCGCACGAGCGACGGCCGGCTCAAGCTCAGCCCCAAGGCGATGCGTCAGCTCGGCAAGGCACTGCTCAAGGACGTCGCCACCCGGATGAGCGGACGCCAGGGCCAGCGCGACCTGCGCCGGGCCGGAGCCGCGGGCGAGCTCTCCGGTGCCACCCGCGAATGGCAGTTCGGCGACACCGAGCCGTGGGACGTCACCCGCACGATCACCAACGCGGTACGCCGTACCGTCGCCGAGCAGGGGCCGATGGTCTCGGCGGGCTCGGGCGGCGGTCGGGCGGTGGGGATCACCGTGAACGACGTCGAGGTCAGCGAGACCGAGGCCCGCACCCAGGCGGCCGTCGCGCTGCTGGTCGACACGTCGTTCTCGATGGCGATGGACGGCCGCTGGGTGCCGATGAAGCGCACCGCGCTGGCGTTGCACACGCTGGTCAGGTCGCGCTTCCGCGGTGACGCGCTGCAGCTGATCGGATTCGGGCGTCATGCGCAGGTGATGGACATCGAGGAGCTCACCGGGCTCGACGCCATGTGGGACAAGGGCACCAACCTCCACCACGCGCTGCTGCTGGCCAACCGGTTCTTCCGCAAACATCCGACCGCGCAGCCGGTGCTGCTGGTCGTCACCGACGGCGAGCCGACCTCCCACCTGGAGCCCGACGGAGAGGTCTACTTCGAGTACCCGCCCCACCCGTTGACCGTGGCCCACTCGGTCCGCGAGCTCGACAACTCCGGGCGGCTGGGTGCGCAGGTCACGTTCTTCCGGCTGGGTACCGACCCCGGGCTCGGCCGGTTCGTGGACTCGATGGCACGCCGCGTCGACGGCCGTGTGGTGGCGCCCGAGCTCGACGACCTGGGTGCCGCCGTGGTCGGCTCCTACCTCGGCTCGCGCGGCCCCGGCGGCCACCTCGGTCACTACGGCGACTGGTTCGGCGGTCGGGGCTTCTGGGCCGAGTGAGGCCGTTCCCTCCCGACGACGATCGGGAGGGAACGACCGCAGCGAGCGCCGCGGCGAGCTTGCTCGCAAGGCGGCCTGACCGATGACCGGGTCGTCCGCCTGACGGGGTGCTCTGGCGGCCGCTGATGCGGACGACCCCCAACAGACCCCCAACAGAGCCCCAACAGGATCCCTCAGCTGGTGACGTCCTTGCCCGCGAAGCGGGCCCAGGCGGCCGCGGAGAAGACCACGACGTACGACGCAGCCAGGTAGAGCCCGGCCAGCATGTTGTGCCACGCGATCGGAGCGCGGAACAGGTCGCCGAAGTCGAGCCAGTGGTGGGTCAGCAGGTAGGGGTGCAGTCTGCCGAGCTGCGGGATCGAGTCGAGGATGTAGCTGGTCGTGCTGAAGACCACGGTCGCGATCGTCGCCCCGATGGGCTGCTCGGTGAGCGTCGAGACGAACAGCCCCACCGCACCGAGGGCGGCCAGCCCGCAGGCGAGGTACGCCGCGGCCAGCGCCACGCGCAGCAGCCCCTCCCCGAAGCCGATCCGGGTGCCGGACAGCAGCGTCATCGAGCCGCCCCCGAAGAGTGTCAGCCCCATCACGACGCCGACCACGGCGACGGTGAACGTGGCCGCGAACGCGCCGACCGTGATGGCGGCCAGCTTGACCATGAGCAGCCGCAGGCGGGTGACCGGTACGGCGAGGAGGTAGCGCAGCGTGCCGATGTTGGCCTCGCCCGCCACCGAGTCGCCGGCGACGACCGAGACGGCGAGCGGGAGGAACAGCCCGATCTCGATGGTGAGGGCGGCGAGTGCGACGAACAGGCCGTTCTCGGTGATCGACCGGAAGAACGTGGGCGCGTCCTGACCCGGCTGCGACAGCGTGCTCTTGACCGCGACCGAGATGAGGATCGGCACCGCCGCGAGCACGACCAGCCCGGCCTGGTTGCGGCGGCGGCCGAAGACCAGCCGCAGCTCGGAGAGCAGGAAGCGGGGCGAGACCGGCGCCGCCGGGCGGCGTACGGCGATCGTCGACCGGTCAGCCACTGACATCGAAGCCCTCCCCGGTCAGGGAGACGAACACGTCCTCGAGTGTCGGCCGGCCGACCCGGAACCCGGTCACCGCGACCCCCGCGTG
>JBAUWD010000535.1:0-4781 GCA_049583575.1 Nocardioides sp. | reverse complement strand
GCCGTACGTCGGGCGCGCGCGAGGTCGAGGCCGTCGGTGACCTCGCCCGCACGGACGAGCACCGCGCTGGCAGTGCCCTCGGGGCCGCAGACGACGTTGCAGCACCAGTGCATGCCGTAGGTGAAGTAGACGTACAGCCGGCCGGGCGGGCCGAACATCACGTCGTTGCGGGAGGTGCGGCCGCGGTAGGCGTGCGAGCCGGGGTCGCCGGCACCGTCGTACGCCTCGACCTCGGTGAGGCGGCAGGCCACCTCACCGTGTCGGAGTACGGCGCCGAGGAGCCGGGGTGCGACCTCGAGCACCGGCCGGGCGAGCAGGTCGCCCAGCTCAGCCGAGCGGGGCACGCAGGGTCCGGAGCCGGTCGGTGACCTCGGTGAGCTGCTCACGGACCCGCTCGGGGGCGGTGCCCCCGCGCCCGCGCCGCGAGGCGACCGAGCCCCCGACGGTGAGTACCTCGCGGACCCGCGGCGTCAGGTGCGGAGAGACCTCTGCCAGCTGGTCGTCGGTGAGATCGGTGAGCTCGCATCCGAGCTCCTCGCAGCGTCGTACACAGGCACCGGCGAGCTCGTGGGACTCGCGGAAGGGCACCCCCTCGCGCACCAGCCACTCGGCGACGTCGGTGGCCAGCGAGAAGCCGCGCGGCGCCAGCGCCGTGAGGCGGGCGGAGTCGAAGGTCACGGTGGCGACCATCCCGGTCATCGCCGGGAGTACGACGAGCAACGTGTCGATCGAGTCGAACACCGGCTCCTTGTCCTCCTGGAGGTCGCGGTTGTAGGCGAGCGGCAGGCCCTTGAGCGTCGCGAGCAGCCCGGTGAGGTTGCCGATCAGCCGACCGGACTTGCCGCGCGCCAGCTCGGCGATGTCGGGGTTCTTCTTCTGCGGCATGATGCTCGACCCGGTCGACCAGGAGTCGTCGAGGCGGACGAAGCCGAACTCCGCCGTGGCCCACAGCACCAGCTCCTCGGCGAGCCGGCTGACGTCGATGCCGGTCATCGTGCAGACGAAGGCGAACTCCGCCACGAAGTCGCGAGCGGCCGTGCCGTCGATGGAGTTGGCACTGGAGTCGGTGAAGCCGAGCTCGCGCGCAACGGCCTGCGGGTCGAGTCCGAGGCTCGTGCCGGCGAGGGCGCCGGAGCCGTACGGCGAGTCCCCGGCCACGCGGGCGTCCCAGTCGCGCAGCCGGTCGGCGTCCCGGAGCAGCGGCCAGGCGTGGGCGAGCAGGTGGTGGGCCAGGAGCACGGGCTGGGCGTGCTGGAGATGGGTCCGCCCCGGCATGACCACGTCGAGGTGGTCGCGAGCCTGGAGGGCGAGCGCGTCGACGAGGTCGAGGATCCGCAGGCCGACGACCCGACCCTGGTCGCGGAGGTAGGCCTTGAAGAGCGTGGCGACCTGGTCGTTGCGGGACCGCCCTGCGCGCAGACGCCCACCGACGTCGGGTCCGACCCGTTCGATGAGCAGACGCTCGAGAGCCCCGTGGACGTCCTCGTCGGACGGGCCAGGGACCAGCGACCCCGCGTCGTACGCCTGGCCGAGGGTGGCGAGGCCGTCGAGAAGAGCGCGGTGGTCGTGCTCGGTGAGGAGCCCGGCCCGGCGGAGGGCGTTGGCGTGTGCGCGCGAGCCGGCCAGGTCGTAGGGCACGAGCCGCCAGTCGAACTGGGTCGACCGCGACAGCGCCTCGAGCTGGGGCGACGGCCCGCCAGCGAAACGACCGCCCCAGAGCCTGCCGTCGTTCGTGCTGCTCATCCGGTCACCGCCAAGGCGTCGACATCGCGCGCGCCCGGGCCGGAGCGATCGACCCGGCCCGGGCGGACCGTCGTACGGCGGGAGGTCTTGGCTGGCACGTGCCCTTCCTATCAGTCGGTGTTCGCCGAGTTGTCACACGACGACTCGGCGGGAAAACGCTGCCTCTTTGCGCCGACTCGGCGTGCTCTCGCTGCCTCTTTGCGCCGACTCGGCGATTCAGTCGGTGCCGACCTCCATCGCGGCGTGGTCGAGGGCGACGTCCCGGTCGTCGCCGGCGGTGGCGGGGTTGCTGGCGATGCGGTCGGCACCACCGGCCGGGAGTGCTCCGAGCAGGTGGCCGTGCTCGACCAGGACCTGGCCCTCGTCCAGGGGCTGGGTCGCATAGTGCTCGAGCTTGCTCCGGGAGTCGGCGATGTCGAGGTTGCGCAGGGTGAGCTGGCCGATCCGGTCAGTGGGGCCGAACGCGGCCGACTCCACCCGCTCCATCGACAGCTTGTCGGGATGGTAGGAGAACGCCGGCCCGTCGGTGCGCAGCACGGAGTAGTCCTCGCCGCGACGCAGCCGGAGCGTGACCTCGCCGGTGACCAGCGACGCGATCCATCGCTGGATCGACTCGCGCAGCATCAGAGCCTGCGGGTCGAGCCACCGTCCCTCGTAGAGCAGACGACCGAGCCGCCGCCCCTCGAAGTGGTAGGTGGCCAGCGTGTCCTCGTTGTGGATCGCGTTGAGCAGGCGCTCGTAGGCGATCCAGAGCAGCGCCATGCCCGGAGCCTCGTAGATGCCTCGCGACTTGGCCTCGATGATGCGGTTCTCGATCTGGTCGCACATGCCCAGGCCGTGCCGGCCGCCGATCTCGTTGACCGCGTGCACCAGGCGGACCGACCCGCCGGCTCCGTCGTACGACGTGCCGTTGACGGCGACCGGGCGGCCGCGCTCGAAGCGGATCGTCACGTCCTCCGGCGCCACGGCGACGGTCGGGTCCCAGAACCGCACCCCCATGATGGGCTCGACGGTCTCGAGCGACACGTCGAGGTGCTCGAGGGTCTTCGCCTCGTGGGTCGCGCCCCAGATGTTGGCGTCGGTGGAGTAGGCCTTCTCGGCGCTGTCGCGGTAGGGCAGCCCCCGCGAGGTCAGCCACTGGCTCATCTCGTGCCGCCCACCCAGCTCGGAGACGAATTCGGCGTCCAGCCACGGCTTGTAGATGCGCAGGTCGGGGTTGGCGAGCAGCCCGTAGCGGTAGAAGCGCTCGATGTCGTTGCCCTTGAACGTCGAGCCGTCACCCCAGATGTCGACGTCGTCCTCGTGCATGGCGCGCACCAGCATGGTGCCGGTCACCGCGCGGCCGAGCGGGGTGGTGTTGAAGTAGGCCCGGCCGGCGGAGCGGACGTGGAAGGCGCCGCACGCGAGGGCGGCCAGCCCCTCCTCGACGAGTGGGCCCTTGCAGTCGACCAACCGGGCGATCTCGGCGCCGTACTCGAGGGCCCGGCCGGGGACGCCCGCGACGTCGGGCTCGTCGTACTGCCCGATGTCGGCGGTGTAGGCGCAGGGGACGGCGCCCTTGGCGCGCATCCAGGCCACGGCGACCGACGTGTCGAGTCCGCCGGAGAAGGCGATGCCGACGCGCTGGCCGACCGGCAGGGAGGTGAGGACCTTGCTCAACGGTGGTTCTTTCGTAGGGGACGGCTCGTGGTCTCGACAGGCTCGACCGACGAGAGGGCTGGGGTCAGGGCGCCGGCTGCTGGGCCAGCGCCAGGAGTCGTCGGGCGATCTCGTCGCCGGCGTCGGCCCCGCGGCCGATCAGGAGCACGGTGTCGTCTCCGGCGATGGTGCCGAGGACGTCGGCGTACTCGACCTTGTCGAGCGCCGAGGCGAGGAACTGCGCGGCTCCGGGCGGGGTGCGGAGCACCACGAGGTTGGCGCTCGCGTCGGCACTGACGAGGAGCTCACCGAGCAGCCGGCCGAGCCGGTGGCCGGAGGCCGCGGTCTCTCCGGGCGCGGTCGGCCGCCGGTCGCCGCCCTCGGCCGGTACGGCGTACACCAGGGCACCCGAGTGCGAGCGCACGCGTACGGCGTCGAGCTCGACCAGGTCGCGGGACAGGGTGGCCTGCGTGACGTGGGTCCCCCGGCCCGCGAGCAGCTCGAGGAGCTCCGGCTGCGAGCGCACCTCGTGGGTGGCCAGGATCTCGACGACCAGCTGGTGGCGGGAGCTCTTGGTCGCCGGGCGACGAGCGGTGCCGTTCACGGTGACTCCTCGTCCCGCCGGTCGCCCGACGCCTCGAGGAGCCAGGTGATGATCGCCTTCTGGGCGTGGCGACGGTTCTCGGCCTCGTCCCAGACGACGCTCTGCGGCCCGTCCAGCACCTCGGCGTCGATCTCCTTGCCGCGGTACGCCGGCAGGCAGTGCATGACGATCGCGCTCGACGACGCCAGGGCCATCAGGTCCGAGGTCACCGTGTAGGCGCCGAACGCGGCCAGCCGCGCGGCGGCCTCCTCCTCCCTGCCCATGGAGACCCAGGTGTCGGTGACCACGACGTCTGCCCCCACTGCCGCGTCGCGAGGGTCCGTCAGGACCTTGGCCGAGCCACCGGTCGTCCGACCGATCTCGCGGGCGCGTGCGACGTACTGCTCCTCGGGCTGGTGTCCCTCGGGAGCGGCGACGCGCACGTGCAGGCCCGCCGTCGCGCCGGCCAGCAGCCAGGAGTTGCCCATGTTGCAGGCGCCGTCCCCGATGAAGGCGACGGTCAGCCCCGACAGCTCGCCCTTGCGCTCGCGGACCGTGAGCAGGTCGGCCAGCAGCTGGCAGGGGTGGAACTCGTCGGTGAGGGCGTTGACGACGGGCACGCCGGCATGCGAGGCCATCTCGTCGAGCGCGGTCTGGGCGTAGGTGCGCCACACGACGACCGCGGCCTGGCGGCCGAGCACGCGGGCGACGTCGGCGATCGACTCACGCTTCCCGATGCCGGCCAGCGAGCCGTCGACCATCATCGGGTTGCCACCGAGCTCGGCGATGCCGGCCGAGAACGACGCCTGCGTGCGCA
>JBAUWD010000534.1:0-4941 GCA_049583575.1 Nocardioides sp. | reverse complement strand
GCCGGGGTCAGGAGCGCGGCCATCGACTCGAGCGTGTCGAGACAGGCATCGAGGTCGGCCGCGCGCCAGGGCCGCTTCGGCGCCCGCGCCTCGAGGTACTCCAGTCCCAGGACCACCCAGTCGCCGTCGGTCGACCACAGCAGGCGCGGTGCCGGGATGCCGTCCGGCAGGGCGCGCAGCTTGCGCGCCTCCTCGCGGTAGGACTCCGCGAACATCCGCTGGGCCGCCTGGGAGGCGGCCTTCACGAAGTGCCGCGACCCGTTCTCGCAGGTGAGCACCGACGCGAAGCCCGGAGTGAAGCCGGCTCCCTGCGACACCGCCGAGACGACGGGCGAACCGCAGCGGCGCTCGATGTCGGCGCGCAGCACAGGCGGCAGGTGGGGCCACTCCAGCCGGCGGGCGGTCCGCCCGTGCGGGATCGTCGTCGGGATCGCCGGGGTCACCCCGTCATCCTCACCCAGCCCGGTGCCGGCTTGCGAGCCGGTTCCCTGCGCGCCGACTGGGCGCGACCGTCGTCCGGGATCAGGTGCCGACGGTGTGACAGACGGCCTCGACGTTGTTGCCGTCGGGGTCGCGGACGAAGGCGCCGTAGTAGTGCTCGTGATACTCCGGCCAGAGCCGCGGTGCGTGGAGCGTCTCGGCGCCGGCCGCGGTCGCCGCCGCGTGGAACGCGTCGACCAGCTCTGCGGACTCGGCGCTGAACGCGATGTGCACCTCACGGTTCGGTCCGATGCCCTCGAACGTCGAGACCCAGAACTCGGGCTTCGTGGTGCCGTAGCCGACGGCCACCTCGAAGTCCATCACCCGCCGGTGCCCGAGCACGCCGAGCACGCTGTCGTAGAAGCCGGTGGACGCCTGCATGTCCACGGCGTTGATGCCGAAGTGATCGATCATGTCGGGAGTGTGCCACCGAGAGCGGCCGGCGAGCGACCCTCGCCGTCTCCAGCCCACCGCCCGCCGGGGACCGGCGTACGTCAGCGCTCGGAGGCTCCCGGGTCGGTCGGCTCGTCTGGCTCGTCGTCCTTGCCCGAGAGGGCCCGCAGCATCGCGGCGTTCGGGCTCTGACCCGACTCGCGAGCACGCCGGCGAGCGACGGAGACGCGGTACGCCGAGACGCCCACCCCGGCCGCCAGCACCAAGAAGCCGATCATCCCGAACACCGCGGTGAGCCCGCGCCCGCCGTCGCCGGTCACGTCCCAGACGGCGGCGAATGCGCTCATGCGCGCATCCTAGGACCGGGTCGGTGGCGCGGGAGGCCGGGCGATCGACATTGATTTCGACCGCGCCACCCTGCGTGGGAGGATGGCGTCTCGCCGTCCTGACGTCCGAAAGCAGCCGAGAGCACCCAGTGTCACCCACCGTCGCCGCGCCCACTCCCGGCCGCACCGACCCCGCGGTCATCCGCAACTTCTGCATCATCGCCCACATCGACCACGGCAAGTCGACGCTCGCCGACCGGATGCTGCAGCTGACGGGCGTCGTCGACGCGCGCAGTGCCCGGGCGCAGTACCTCGACCGGATGGACATCGAGCGCGAGCGAGGCATCACGATCAAGAGCCAGGCCGTGCGGATGCCGTGGACGGTGCCGGCCGACAACGAGCAGGGCGCCGAGCCGGGCACCTACGTGCTGAACATGATCGACACCCCGGGGCACGTCGACTTCACCTACGAGGTGTCGCGTTCGCTGGAGGCGTGCGAGGCCGCCGTCCTGCTGGTCGACGCCGCACAGGGCATCGAGGCGCAGACGCTCGCCAACCTCTACCTCGCGCTGGCCGCCGACCTCACCATCATCCCGGTCCTCAACAAGCTCGACCTGCCGTCCGCGCAGCCGGAGAAGTACGCCGCGGAGCTCGCCGGCATCATCGGCTGCGACCCGGACGACGTGCTCCAGACCTCGGCGAAGACCGGGCTCGGTGTCGAGGCCCTGCTGAACGAGATCGTCAAGCAGACCCCGGCGCCGGTGGGAGATCCGGACGCACCGCCGCGGGCCTTGATCTTCGACTCGGTCTACGACACCTACCGCGGTGTCGTCACCTACGTCCGCGTGATCGACGGCAGGCTGAGCCATCGCGACCGGATCCGGATGATGTCGACGAACGCCGTGCACGAGATGCTCGAGGTCGGCGTGATCAGCCCCGAGCCGGTCAAGGCCGGCGATCTCGGGGTCGGCGAGGTGGGCTACCTGATCACCGGCGTGAAGGACGTCCGCCAGTCGCGGGTCGGCGACACCGTCACCAGCCAGCACCACGGCGCGGTCGAGCCGCTGGGCGGGTACAAGCACCCCAATCCGATGGTCTACTCCGGCCTCTACCCGATCGACGGCGACGACTACCCGACGCTGCGCGACGCTCTCGAGCGGCTCCAGCTCAACGACGCGGCACTGACGTTCGAGCCCGAGACCTCCGGTGCCCTCGGCTTCGGCTTCCGCTGCGGGTTCCTCGGCCTGCTGCACATGGAGATCGTCCGCGAGCGCCTCGAGCGGGAGTTCGACCTCGACCTGATCTCGACCGCGCCCAACGTCGTCTACCACGTCACGATGGAGGACGGCACCGAGCACGAGGTCACCAACCCCAGCGAGTATCCCGAGGGCAAGATCGCCGAGGTCCGCGAGCCCGTCGTCCGCGCCACGATCCTCAGCCCGGCCGACTACATCGGCACGATCATGGAGCTCTGCCAGACCAAGCGCGGCAGCCTCCAGGGCATGGACTACCTCTCCGAGGACCGCGTCGAGCTCCGCTACACCCTGCCGATGGGCGAGATCGTCTTCGACTTCTTCGACCAGCTGAAGTCGCGCACCAAGGGCTACGCCTCGCTCGACTACGAGCGCTCCGGCGAGCAGGTCGCCGACCTGGTGAAGGTCGACATCCTGCTCCAGGGCGAGCCGGTCGACGCGTTCTCCGCGATCGTGCACCGCGACGCGGCGTACTCCTACGGCGTGATGCTCGCCGGCAAGCTCAAGGACCTGATCCCGAGGCAGCAGTTCGAGGTGCCGATCCAGGCCGCGATCGGGGCGCGGGTGATCGCCCGTGAGAACATCCGCGCCCTGCGCAAGGACGTGCTCGCCAAGTGCTACGGCGGCGACATCACCCGCAAGCGCAAGCTGCTGGAGAAGCAGAAGGAGGGCAAGAAGCGGATGAAGATGGTCGGCCGGGTGGAGGTGCCCCAGGAGGCCTTCATCGCCGCCCTCTCGAACGCGCCGGCGGGGGATAAGGCCGGGGGGAGGTGAGCCCCCGGAGCCCGCTCGGGGGACCCGTGGCCGGTCCACGGGCCGTCGCCGTGGTGGTGCGCGGCCACAAGCTGCTCGTGGTCGCCCGCGTGCTCGACGGCCGCGCGTACGCCGTACTGCCGGGCGGCCACATCGAGCCCGGTGAGGGGGCGGCGGACGCGGCGGTGCGCGAGCTGGCCGAGGAGTGCACGCTGTCGGGTCGGGTGACGCGGCACCTGTTCGACCGTGACGACGGCGGCCGGCCGGCGTCGTACTTCCTGGTGGACGCACCCCAGGGGGAGCCGGTGCTCGGCGGCGCCGAGGCTCGGGCCGACTCGCCCGACGACTCCTACCGTCCGCTGTGGGCGACCGAGGGCGAGCTGCCGATGCTCGGGCTGCTGCCCGAGCCCGTCGGCCCCCTGGTCGCCGCCGAGGTCTGGCCGCTGCGGGTGGACGTCGTCGGGGAGGCCGACCGGCCACTGGTCGAGCGGCTCTGGCAGCTCTACCAGCACGACCTGTCGGAGTTCCGGCACAGCGCGCCCGATGCCGAGGGCCGCTACGTCGCGGGCCGCCTCACGGCGTACGCCGAGGCGCCCGACCGCATCGGCTACCTCGCCCGGCGCGGCGACGTGCCGTGCGGGTTCGCGCTGGTGCGGCTGGGGGTCCGCCGCGACCGGCGCACGATGGGGGAGTTCTTCGTGACCCGGTCGAGCCGCGGCTCCGGGGTCGCGTCCGCGTTCGCGGCCGAGGTCCTCGCCCGCCACCCGGGGGAGTGGCTGATCCCGTTCCAGAACGAGAACCCTCGCGCGGCCGCCTTCTGGCGCCGTCTGTGCGGCGACCTCATGACCGACGTCTCCGAGCGCACGGTCCCGGTGCCGGGCAAGGGCCACCTCCCCGACGACGTCTGGCTGAGCGGGACCGTGGCCGCACCCGCCACCTCCTGATCCGCAACCGAACGCCGACGGTCGACGTCCCATCTCCGATCTGCCGACCGGAAGGGTGATCCTCATGTCTCTCGCCACGCCTCCGTCCTCCGCACGGGCTGCGGTCTGCGCCCTGGCCGGCGTCGCCCTGGCGGCCGGCGTCCTCGCCCTGGGCTCGATGACATCCGCACACGCCGGCCAGCCCGGCAGCTCCGGCCGGGGCGCCCGCACGCACCGGGTCGTGGTGCGGCCGGTCGACGGGAGCGGGAACCCGGCACCGGGCTGGACCGTGCGCCGCGAGCGCCACTCGTCGGTGTCCTGCGACGGCACGGCTCCGGCAGCGGTGGACGACGACGTCCTCGAGTGCTTCCCGTCGGCCGAGTACCTCCCCGCGTGCTGGAAGTCCCACCACCGCACCGCGCTGTGCCTGCGCGACGCGCGGACGCGGACGCTCGTGCGGGTGCACTACACCGGCGACTTCGAGACGGCGACGGCCCCGGAGCAGCCGAGCCCGCAGGACCTCGACCTCGGGGACGGGCAGAAGTGCGGCATCCGGGTCGGAGGGGCCTGGGGCCAGCTGCCCTCGCACCCCCACTGGGTCGGCTTCTACTCCTGCACGAAGGGCAGCGTCTACGGCTCGCCGTCGGGAGACGGGGTCAACCGCAGCCACCCGAGGTGGACGGTCCACGTCTGGAGGAGCGGCACGAAGGACCGGGTCACCGTGCGCGGCGTGGACACGGCGTACTTCGTCGGCACCGCGCACTGAGGGGCCGGAGGCACTCAGGCCCGTTCGACCGTGACCGCGCTGACGGC
>JBAUWD010000533.1:0-3188 GCA_049583575.1 Nocardioides sp. | reverse complement strand
GCCCAGCGCCGCGCGCTCGTGCTCCACCATCTCGCCGGCTTCAGCGTCGCCGAGGTCGCCACCGCGGAACGCTGCCCCGAGGGCACCGTCAAGGCACGCCTCTCCCGCGGCCGCGCCGCACTCGCGCCGCTGTTGGGCAACACTCCGAACGGAGAACGCAGCCATGCCTGAGCACGACACGTTCGACCTCGAGACGGCGTTCGCCCGTCTGGAGAGCGATATCGCCGGCCTCTCGAGCCCTCGCGGAGCCGACCTCGCCGTCGCCACGGCCCGCCGCCGTCGTCGTCGTCGTACAACGATCGGCGCAGCCGCCGCGGTCGCGGCCGTCGCGGTCGGTGGCGTCGTCCTGGCACAGGGCGTCGGCACCCACGCCGGCTCTGTCGAGCCCGCCGGCCAGCTGCCGGCACCGGCGCTGTTGGACGGGCCGCACCTGACCACCGCGACCCGCGGGTGGACTCCGGCCTGGGGTCCGCAGACCGATGCCGGGAAGATGAAGCTCTCGCAGAACTTCGGTGGGCCGTGCCTGGCGCTTCCGGGTCACGGTCGCTCCGGAGTCGTCGAGCTCGCCGACGACCACGTCGACGTGGCCTTTGCCGTGATGTCCGACTACGGGTCCCACTCGGTGAGGGAAGCGACCGACTGGTTCAAGATCGAGCGCCAGCTCGCCGGGTGCAACGGCGCTCGCCTCATCAGCTCCTTCAGTGACGTCTCCGGCGCGCTGGGTCGCACCTACCGGATCGACGCCGCACCCTCGGACACCGCACCGGAGTACCTGTGGATGGTCAGCACCGGCCGCGCGATCGGCGTGCTGAAGATCTTCGGCCAGAGCGACCCGCTGCCGTCCGCGAACGACCGGCCCGTCGCCGACGCGCTGCTGGCCGCCGTACAGCTGCCAGCGTCGTACGTCGGCGGCAGGCTCAACCGGTCGTCGACGGGTCAGGCCACGATCGGCATGTCCGCCGGCGACCTCAGCGAGGCGCTCGGTGGCTGGCCGAGCGGTTGGTCGGCGACCGACGGCAACCGCGCCGCGAACAGCGCACCCTGCGGGACGGATCTCACGGCCGGTGCCGCCTTCGGCGAGGGTGAGGCCCTCGGCGGGAACGGCGAACAGGGCAGCTACGGCTTCAGCAACGCCACGGCTGCCAGGGCCGCTGTGGAGTCGATCGGTACGTCGCTGGCGGCGTGCTCCTCCACCGCGTACGACGTCCGATCCGTCCCGATCCAAGGCGGCTCCGTCACCGTGGCGTCCGGGACCGGCTCCGCCGCTGACGTGGTCTGGCTGGTGCAGGACGGGAACCAGTTCTCCTACGTGGTGATCCCCGCCGGAGACACCGTGCCGCCGGACTCGGTCACCCAGAAGGTCGGCGACCTGCTGCTGTCCGCCCTGCGGGCCAACGTGGCCGCGAAGGAGTCGACACCACCGCCGACAGCGACCTCGATGGGCCCGGCCAACGGGCCATCGGGCACCGTGGCCAGGTCGGGCAAGAGGCACCACCTCGGGCATTAGTCATATCGCTTCCGATATCGGGTCCATTCGGGTTGGTTTCCTGGTTTTGGTGGTGGTAGGAATTCTGGTTTCCGGTCGTGGGTGTTGATGCGGATTTCCCAGGGTGTGTGGTGGATGGTGCGGTGGTGGTGTGCGCACAGCAGGGCGAGGTTGTCGAGTGTGGTGGTGCCGCCGTCGGTCCAGTGGGTGAGGTGGTGGGCGTGGCACATCACCGGTGGGCGGGTGCAGGCGGGGAAGGTGCAGTGCCGGTCGCGGAGGACCAGGGCGGTCCAGATCGCGGGGGTGACCGGCCGTTGGCGGCGTCCGACGTCGAGGACCTCACCGTGTGAGCCGAGGACGGCGGGGATGAGCTCGGCGTCACAGGCCAGCCGGCGCAGGACGCCGGGGGGCAGGGTGGTGCCGTCGGCGGTGGCGGCCACACCCGGCGCGTTCGGGCCGGTCGCCTGCATCCCGGTCTTCTGCATCCCGGTCTTCTGCATCCCGGTCTTCAGGGTCTGGTGGTCGAGGGTGATCAGGAGCCGGGCCGGGGTGCCGTGGGTGTGTGGAGGGAGCGCGGTGTCCAAAGCGTGCTGGGCGGTGGTGACCAGGGCGTCCCAGAGCCGGGCGCCGTGGTCACGGGGGTCGCGGACCGGCTGTCCGGTGCCGGATCCGGTGGCGGGGTCGTTCGTGGCGGGGTCGGGGCAGGTGAGTGGTAGCAACGCGGCCTTGAGCAAGGCGCCGTCCTCGGCCGAGCCGCGGCCCTTGACCCGGACCCCGCCGGCACCGTCGTCGGTGACGCTCAGGTATCGGGCCAGGTGGGCGGCGCGTTCCTCCCGCTCCAGGGCGCGTTCCAGGCGGCGGTCGTCGGCGTCGGGGTCGACCACGTGGACCAGGTGCCGACCCGCCCGGGCGAGCTCCGAGGCGTCCAGAACCGTGGCCTGGCGGACCAGCAGCTTCTCGCCCCGGGCGCGGACCAGCTCACCTGACGGCAGCTGCTCGACCGCCGCCACGATCACGTCGGCCTGCCCCGGCGACACCCTGCCGTCGACCAGGCCCTGACGGACCCGAGCCAACCGACCGGCCAGAGCCCGGGCTCGCCTCACCCGCTGCTTGCCCTCACCGCGGCGCAGACCCCCGGTGTGGGTGAGCCAGTCGCCGGTCGACCCGTAGGCCAGCTCCTGCTTCGCCAGGTCGCGGGCGTCGGCCTCGGCAACCGCCCCGGCCTCGAGGACCGCCAGCACCGCGGCCAGCTGCTGCACCAGCCCGACGACCTCGACCAGCTCTCCATCGGAGCGTGCGGCCCAGCACGTCTCTGCGGCCGCACGGACCACGCCCAGCGCCTCGGCCAGCACCCGCGCCGGTGCCGCTTCGGGGACGAGATCGGAGATCGACATACCCACAGCGAATCAGTGACCACCGACATTCCAGCCGATATCCACAGCGCCTATCCCACCATCCGAGATATCCCCAGAAAACAGTTCGAGGAACGGTTCTCATGCCCCGACCGAAACGAGCACCCCACAGTCCACGACGCACCCCAAAGGCAAGGCCGTGGACGCACCCCCACCCAAAGATGGGCGTGGTGCAGGAACCGGTGACGGTTTCGGTTTAGGCCGCGGGGGCCTGGGTGGGGTCGATCGTTGCCTCGTACTCGATGGGGGTCAACCCGCCGAGGGCGTCTTGGGGGCGCTGGCGGTGGTAC
>JBAUWD010000532.1:0-6444 GCA_049583575.1 Nocardioides sp. | reverse complement strand
GCTGTGGGTGGCGGTGCTGTGCGTGGCCCCGCTGCGCGTCGGCTGGTGGGTGGCATGGGTGTGGGGGTGATGCCGGCGCGGGTGAGCGCGCGGAGTACTCGTCGGACCGCAACCGGTCAGCAGGGTCGCGACGACCACCAGCGCAGCCAGGCCCCGCGGGACGTCATACGAAGTGGTCGTCATGGCGACCACAACGTATGACGTAGTCGCGACGGGCGTAGGTAGAACGCAGCCGGAGACGCAGCAGGGCCCCCGGCGAACCGGGGGCCCTTCGCTGTGGCTGTGGCGCGGATCAGAAGTCCATGCCGCCCATGCCGCCGTCGCCACCCGGCATCGGGGCGGCCTTCTCGGGCTTGTCCGCGATGACCGCCTCGGTCGTCAGGAACAGGGCCGCGATGGAGGCGGCGTTCTGCAGGGCCGAGCGCACGACCTTGGTCGGGTCGGGCACACCCGCCTTCAGCATGTCGCCGTACTCGCCTGTGGCGGCGTTCAGGCCGTGACCCTCGGGCAGCCCCGAGACCTTCTCGGCCACGACGCCGCCCTCGAGACCGGCGTTGAGCGCGATCTGGCGGATCGGCGCGCTCACCGCGACGCGCACGATGTTGGCACCGGTGGCCTCGTCGCCGGTCAGGTCGAGCTTCTCGAAGGCGCGAGCGCCGGCCTGCAGGAGTGCGACGCCGCCACCGGCGACGATGCCCTCCTCGACCGAGGCCTTGGCCGCCCGCACGGCGTCCTCGATGCGGTGCTTGCGCTCCTTGAGCTCCACCTCGGTGGCCGCGCCGACCTTGATCACCGCAACGCCGCCGGCCAGCTTGGCCAGGCGCTCCTGCAGCTTCTCACGGTCGTAGTCGGAGTCGCTCTTCTCGATCTCGGCGCGGATCTGGTTGACCCGGCCCTCGATCTGGGCGGAGTCGCCGCCGCCCTCGACGATGGTCGTCTCGTCCTTGGTGATCACGACCTTGCGGGCGGTGCCCAGCAGCTCGACGCCGGTCGACTCCAGCTTGAGGCCGACCTCCTCGGAGATGACCTGGCCACCGGTCAGGATCGCGATGTCCTGCAGCATGGCCTTGCGGCGGTCACCGAAGCCCGGGGCCTTGACGGCGACGGACTTGAACGTGCCGCGGATCTTGTTGACCACCAGGGTCGACAGCGCCTCGCCGTCGGTGTCCTCGGCGATGATCAGCAGCGGCTTGCCGGACTGCATGACCTTCTCGAGGATCGGCAGGAGGTCCTTGACCGAGGAGACCTTCTGGTTGGCGATCAGGACGTAGGGGTCCTCGAGGACGGCCTCCATGCGCTCCATGTCGGTCGCGAAGTACGCCGAGATGTAGCCCTTGTCGAACCGCATGCCCTCGGTCAGCTCGAGGTCGATGCCGAAGGTGTTGGACTCCTCGACGGTGATGACGCCTTCCTTGCCGACCTTGTCCATCGCCTCGGCGATGATGTCGCCGACGCTCTGGTCGCCGCCCGCGGAGATGGCCGCCACCGAGGCGATCTGCTCCTTGGTCTCGACGTCCTTCGACGCCGCGTGCAGCTGCTCGGTCACGGCCTCGACGGCCTTCTCGATGCCGCGCTTGATGCTCATCGGGTTGGACCCGGCGGCGACGTTGCGCAGGCCCTCGTGGACCATCGCCTGGGCGAGCACGGTCGCCGTCGTCGTACCGTCGCCGGCGACGTCGTCGGTCTTCTTGGCAACCTCCTTGACGAGCTCGGCCCCGATCTTCTCGAACGGGTCCTCCAGCTCGATCTCCTTGGCGATGCTCACACCGTCGTTGGTGATGGTGGGCGCACCCCACTTCTTCTCGAGGACGACGTTGCGACCCTTGGGGCCGAGCGTGACCTTGACCGCGTCTGCGAGTTGGTTCATCCCTCGCTCGAGACCGCGGCGGGCCTCCTCGTCGAAAGCAATCAGCTTGGCCATGTTCTCCGCGATTCCTTTGGCGTGATTCAGCGTCTGGCGGCCGGATCGCTGCCCGCGACGGACGGTCAGGCTGCTCGGCGGACCCTTCCCGCCGACGCTTCTGACCTCAGCTCAACCGGTCGAATGTGTTGTCACTCTCAACCCGAGAGTGCCAGCCTCATGTTTAGCACTCGCACCAAGCGAGTGCAAACGTGCCCCCTCCTCGTTGAGGAGTCACGGATGGTTCGTTGAGGAGTCAGGGATGGTTGGTTCAGGAGTCGCGGATGGTTCGTTGAGGAGTCCGGGTCCCTCGAGGAGTCACGAACGGCAGCTCGAGGGGCCGACGCGGGGACCAATGAGCCATTTGTGACGACTCAACCGACCATCATCGACGTCTCAACGGGCCATTCGTGACCTCTCAACGAGCCATACGGGACGCCTCAACGGGGGAGTAGGTTGCCGGAGTGAGCCGCTCTGCCGACGACCGCCGGGGGATCCGCCTGCCCGAGCTGGCCAGCACCGACCGCGCCGCACTCGACGCCCTCCTCGACAGCGCTCTCGTCGGGCACTTCGCCCTGGTCGCCGAGGACGGCACACCGGCGGTGATCCCGACCGCGGTGATCCGCGACGGCGACCGGGTGCTCGCCCACGGCTCGACCGGCTCCCGCTGGATGCGCCGCCTGGCCGGTGGCGCGCCGACCGCGCTCGCCGTCACGTCGTACGACGGGCTGGAGGTGGCGCGCAGCGCCTTCGAGTCCTCGATCCACTACCGCTCGGCGGTGCTGTTCGGCCGGTGCACCCCGGTCACCGACGACAAGCAACGCGCCCTCGACGTGATCACCGAGCGGCTCCTGCCGGGCCGGGTCGCGGAGGTGCGCCGCCCGACCAAGGCGGAGCTGGCCGCCACGCTGGTGCTGTCCCTGCCGATCGCGGACTGGTCGCTGCGGATCTCCGCGGGCTGGCCGGAGGACGAGGAGTCCGACGTGGCGGGCCCGGCCTGGGCCGGCGTCGTACCCCTGCGTCAGGTGTACGACGTGCCGCGCCCCGCCCCCGACCTCCGCGAGGGGATCGAGGTGCCGCCGTCGGTACGGGCACTGACCGGACAGACGCCCGTGGGCTCGGGTGGCACGGGCTGAGGTGGGCTCCGTCCGCTGGTCGTAGGGTCTGCTCCATGCGAACCGGACTGCTCGCCGACCTCGCGCAGCGCACCGCCGGGCTGCGCGACGAGGGACTGTTCAAGAGCGAGCGCGTGATCGCCTCGCCCCAGGCGGCCCACATCACGCTGGCCGACGGCAGCGAGGTGCTCAACCTGTGCGCCAACAACTACCTCGGCCTGGCGGACCACCCGCAGCTGGTGGAAGCGGCGCACGCGGCGCTCGACGAGCACGGCTACGGCATGGCGTCGGTGCGCTTCATCTGCGGGACGCAGACCGTGCACACCGAGCTGGAGGCTGCCCTCAGCGCCTTCCTCGGCACCGACGACACGATCCTCTACTCGTCGTGCTTCGACGCGAACGGCGGACTGTTCGAGACCATCCTGGACGAGCAGGACTGCGTGATCTCCGACGCCCTGAACCACGCGTCGATCATCGACGGCATCCGCCTGTGCAAGGCCCGGCGCATGCGCTACGACAACAACGACATGGTCCAGCTCGAGCAGTGCCTGCGCGACGCCGCCGGCGCTCGCTACCGGCTGATCGCCACAGACGGCGTGTTCTCGATGGACGGCGTGATCGCCGACCTGCGCACGATCTGCGACCTCGCCGAGCAGTACGACGCGATGGTCATGGTCGACGACTCGCACGCCGTCGGGTTCGTCGGCGCCGGAGGTCGCGGCACGCCCGAGCACTGCGACGTGATGGGACGCGTGGACGTCGTCACCGGCACCCTCGGCAAGGCCCTCGGGGGTGCCAGCGGCGGCTACACCAGCGGCCGCAAGGAGATCGTCGACTGGCTGCGCCAGCGCTCGCGGCCCTACCTGTTCAGCAACTCGCTGGCGCCGGCGATCGCGGCCACCACGATCCGCGTGCTCGAGATGCTGCAGCCGGACAACGACCTCCAGCGGCAGCTGCAGCGGAACTCGACGAGGTTCCGCGCCGGCATGGAGGCTGCCGGCTTCACGCTCGCCGGGAACGGACACCCGATCATCCCGGTGATGCTGGGCGACACGAAGGTCGCCGGAGAGATGGCCCAGCGCCTGCTCGCGAAGGGGGTCTACGTCATCGCCTTCAGCTTCCCGGTGGTCCCCCAGGGTCGGGCGCGCATCCGCACCCAGATGTCCGCCGCGCACGGCGACGACGACATCGACCGCGCGGTCGCGGCGTTCTCCGAGGTCGCCACCGAGATGGGGGTCCTGCCGTGAGAGCACTGGTCAAGGCGAAGGCGGAGCCCGGCCTGTGGATGCAGGACGTGCCGCAGCCGGTGCCGGGCGACGGAGAGGTGCTGATCCGGGTCCGCAAGACGTCCATCTGCGGCACCGATCTGCACATCTTGCACTGGGACGCGTGGGCGCAGGCGACCATCCCGGTGCCGATGGTGGTCGGCCACGAGTTCACCGGCGAGATCACCGAGCTGGGTGCCGGCGTGCGCGGCCTGGAGGTCGGTCAGCGCGTCGCCGGCGAGGGCCACGTCACCTGCGGGCACTGCCGCAACTGCAAGGGCGGGCGGCGGGAGTTCTGCCACAATCACACGGGCGTCGGCGTCACCCGGCCCGGCGCGTTCGCCGACTACATCGTGATCCCCGCACAGAACGTGTTCGTGGTCCCCGACCACGTCACCGACGACGTCGCCGCCGTGCTCGACCCTCTGGGCAACGCCACCCATACGGCGCTGCGCTTCGACGTGGTGGGCGAGGACGTGCTGATCACCGGGGCCGGCCCGATCGGCGTCCTGGCCGCGGCGATCGTGCGCCACATCGGCGCCCGCCACGTCGTGGTCACCGACGTGAACCCCTACCGGCTGGCGATGGCCGCCGCCCACGGCGCCAGCCGGGTGGTCGACGTACGCACGCAGGGGCTCGCTCCGGTGATGGCCGAGCTGGGTATGACCGAGGGCTTCGACGTCGGCCTGGAGATGAGCGGGGCGGAGTCCGCGTTCAACCAGATGCTGGACTCGCTCAACCACGGCGGGCGCATCGCGGTCCTCGGGATCCCCGCGGGCCCGATGACGCTGGACGTCAACGACGTGATCTTCAAGGGCCTCGAGATCCAGGGCATCTACGGCCGCCGCATCTTCGAGACCTGGTACAAGATGGCCGCGATGCTGCAGAGCGGACTCGACGTCAGCGGCATCATCACCCACCGCCTGCCGGCCGAGCGGTTCGAGGAGGCGTTCGACATCGTGGGGCACGGCGAGTGCGGGAAGGTCATCCTCGACTGGCTCTGACCGGCCGTCGACGGAGGCGTCCTGGGGCCACGACCCGAGGACTGGCCACCCATCGTCGCGCGGTACGACGAGCTGGTCGCGGTGGCGGACTCGCCCGTCGTACGACTCAACCGGGCGGTGGCCGTCCGCGCAGAGCTGGCCGGCCTCGGCTGAGCCTCGGGACCGGAGGCGTGTCCGCGGGTTCACCTAGGGTGGCCGCGTGGCCACAGGGACGTCCGGGCAGGGGGTGTCGGCACGTCCCTGGTCCGGGCTCGCGGAGCGACCGGCCAGCCAGTTCTTCGTCGTCCTCACCCGGTCGGTGCCGAGCCTGGCCGCGGCCTGGTGGCTGCTCCTCCTGCTGCGCTCACTGGTGCCCGCCGGCCTGGCCGTCGCGACCGGCCTCCTGGTGGGTCGGGTCGAGTCGGGTGCCGACCTGACCGCACCGCTGGTGGTCTTCGGCGTCGTGTTCGTCGTCTCCCAGGTCGCGCCGCCGGTGCACCAGGTCGTGGGCGCCCTGCTCGGTCACCACTTCAGCTCGGTGCTCAACGAGCGCCTCATGGCGGTGACCCTCGCCCCCGAGGGGATCGGCCACCTCGAGCGGGGCGACCTCACCAACGACCTGACCACGGCCCGCGACTTCGACCTGGGCTGGACCGGTCCGCCGATGTTCATGAACATGGACTTCATCGCGCAGGGCCTGGTCATGCTGCTCGGCGGGATCGCGTCGGCGCTCGTCCTGTTCGGCTTCGCGTGGTGGGCGGCGCCGCTCCTGCTCGCGGCCTGGGGCTCGACCCACTGGCTGCTGCGCGAGAGCGGCGTGTGGCGCGACCGCAACACCGACGAGGTGAAGACCGCGCGCCGCCACACCAACTACGCCTACGACCTGGCCACCGAGCCGGCGGCCGCCAAGGAGGTCCGGCTGTTCGGGCTGGCGCCGTGGCTGCTCGACCGGTTCACCGGTCACCGGCTGCGCCTCCACCAGCTGCAGTACGACGCCACCCGCCTGCGCGAGCGCTCGCTGGCCGGCGCGCTCCTGATCGTGCTCGCCGCCAACGTGCTGGTCTTCTGGCTGATCGCTCGGCAGGGGTACGACGGCCGCCTCGGCCTGCAGGAGGTCGTGACCTACGCGGGCGCGGCCTTCGGCGCAAGCTCGATCGCGTTCGGCGGCCTCAGCTGGGCGC
>JBAUWD010000531.1:0-2449 GCA_049583575.1 Nocardioides sp. | reverse complement strand
GGTGACGGTGGCGTCCCCGCTCGCGATGACCCACCTCCTGCGCAACGTCACCGGCGCCAAGCTCCTCGAGCGGACCATGAGCACGCGCCCCGGCTGGGACGAGTACGCCGCACGCGTGCCGCTGTTCGTCCCCCGCCCCCCTCGGAGGCCTTCCGCCGGGTAGTCCATGACGAGATGGTCGTGGAGGCGGCAAAATGACAGCCATCTCGTCATGGACTACCCGGCCAGCGGCGGCACGGTGCGGTCACGCACGGTGGTGGTTGACTCGGAGGATGGACCGCGTCGCCGAAGCCTTCGCGGCCTGCGCTCGGGAAGGGTTCCTGCCACCGGGTGACCGCAGGCTCGCGTCGTACGACGGCCCGGTGCCGATCGGCCACGGGCAGACCAACTCGCAGCCGCGGACGGTCGAGGCGATGCTCCGGCTGCTCGACGTCCACGAGGGGCAGCGGGTCCTCGACGTGGGCTCGGGCTCGGGCTGGACGACCGCCCTGCTCGCCCACCTGACCGGGCCGCGCGGCCGCGTGATCGGGGTGGAGCTCGAGCCGGAGCTCGTCGAGTTCGGCACGCGCAACCTGGAGGAGCAGCACCTGCCCTGGGCCGACATCCACGAGGCCCGGCCGGGCGTCCTGGGGCTCCCCGACGCTGCGCCGTACCACCGGATCCTCGTCTCGGCAGAGCCCCGCGAGCTGCCGGACGAGCTCGTCGACCAGCTCCACACCGGCGGGGTGATGGTGATCCCGGTGGCCGGCACGATGCTGCGCGTGGTCCGCACGATGCACGACGTGCAGGTCACGCGGCACGGGTACTACCGGTTCGTGCCGCTGCGCTAGCCGGGCTGTGGCTCCGCGGGGTGCGCCACGCCACAGGGGTCGCCGACGTCGCGGACCCGGCGCCGCTCGCCCCTCAGGGCGTCAGTAGCTCTTCGGCAGCCCCAGCGAGTGCATTGCCACGAAGTTCAGGATCATCTCGCGGGACACCGGGGCGATCCGGCCGGCGCGGGTCGCCACCAGCAGCCCCGCCATGCCGTACTCCTGGGTGATCCCGTTGCCACCGTGGGTCTGCACCGCACGGTCGGCGGCGTCGCAGGCGGCCTCGGCGGCGGCGTACTTGGCCATGTTGGCCGCCTCGCCGGCGCCCAGGTCGTCGCCCGCGTCATACAGCGCGGCGGCCTTCTGGGTCATCAACCGGGCCAGCTCCACCTCGATCTTGGACTGCGCCAGCGGGTGGGCGATCGCCTGGTGCGAGCCGATCGGGCCCTGGAACACCGTGCGCTCCTTGGCGTACGACGCAGCCCGGTCGAGGGCGAACCTGGCCAGCCCGGTGGAGAACGACGCGGCCATGATCCGCTCGGGGTTGAGGCCGGCGAACAGCTGCACCAGACCGCCGTCCTCGTCGCCGACGACCGCGTCGACCGACAGACGGACGTCGTCGATGAACACCTGGAACTGCTGCTCCGGGCTGACGATCTCCATCGGGATCGGCCGGTACTCGAAGCCCTCGGCATCGGTCGGTACCACGAACAGCACCGGCTTGAGCTTGCCGGTCCGGGCGTCCTCGGTGCGGGCGACCACGAGCACATGGTCGGCCTCGTCGACGCCGGAGATGTAGATCTTGCGGCCGTTCAGCACCCAGCCGTCGCCGTCGCGGCGTGCGGTCGTCGTGATGTTGTGGGTGTTCGTGCCGGCGTCCGGCTCGGTGATGGCGAACGCCATCGTGCCGGTGCCGTCGCAGATCCCGGGCAGCCAGCGGCGCTTCTGCTCGTCGGTGCCGTAGCGGCTGATGATCGTGCCGCAGATGGCCGGGCTCACCACCATCAGCAGCAGTGGACAGCCCTGGGCGGCCAGCTCCTCGCAGACCGCGGCGACGTCGCCGATGCCGCCGCCACCGCCGCCGTACTCCTCCGGGATGTTGATGCCGAGATAGCCGTTCCGGGCGATCTCCAGCCACAGGTCGGTCGTCTTCTCGCCGGATCGGGCCTTCGCCGTGAACCACTCGCGGCCGTACTTCCCGGCCAGCTTGGCCACCTCGCGTCGCAGCGCCTGGCGCTCCTCGCTCTCCTGGAACTCGCTCATCCCTGCTCCTCATCGGTCGGATCGGTGTGGCCGTCGGTCGGCCTCAGGTCCCCGTCGGTCGAGACCACGGCGAGGACCTCGCCGGCCGCCACCTGGGCGCCGAGCCGGACGGCCATCGCGGTGACGGTCCCTGCATGGGGCGCACTGACGGTGTGCTGCATCTTCATCGCCTCGAGCACGAGCACCGGCCGGCCCGCCACGACGGAGTCACCCACCGCGACGTCGACGCGGACCACCGTGCCGGGCATGGGTGCCAGGAGGCTGCCGCTGGTCACGGCGTCGGCCGGGTCGCCGAACCGCGGCACCACCCGCAGAGTCGTGTGCCCGATCGCCGAGTCGACCTCGACGGTGTCGCCGCGCACGGTCACGTCGTACGT
>JBAUWD010000530.1:0-1572 GCA_049583575.1 Nocardioides sp. | reverse complement strand
CCACCATCCAGGCGACCAGGGTGACCAGCGCGCGCGTGCCCGACAGGGTGTCCAGCAGGCCGGGCGTCGGGCTCGGCCCGCCGGCACCGACGATGCTGCCGATCAGCGAGCCGGCCGCGGTCCCGGGCAGGAAGTGGGTGAAGACGGCCACGGCGGTGAGGGAGGTCCCGACCCCCCGGAGCAGTCCCTCGATGACCAGCGCCCACACCAGGCCGAGGCCGACCGACACGGCCGGGCCGCGGGCCACCATGCCGAGGAAGTAGCCGGCCAGCGCCCACATCTCCATCACCAGGAAGGCACCACCGAGCGACTGGAGGGTGTCGGACACGGCGGGCCAGGTGACGGGCTGGGACTCCGCGGCGGCCACGCCCAGCGACAGGGCGGTGTCGAGGGCGAGGGTGGCCACCACGATCCCGGCCACCAGGAGGACGACCGCGCCCATGGACCCCAGGATCGTCGATTCGCGTGAGGGTCCCTGGGTGAACGCGGTCTTCCAGGTGCCCCACCCGAAGCCGTTGCCGGCGACGATGGCCCCCAGCACCATCATGATCGCGCCCCCGAACAGCGGCATGCCCTGTGGCAGCGCATCGGCCAGCCCGGACGGCACCAGGGTCGCCAGCAGCTCGGCCGGGGTCTGACCCTCGTTGGAGAAGCTGCTCCTTCCCGAGGTGTAGGTGACGAAGCCGAAGACGTAGCCGAACATCGCGTCGAGCAGGAGCCAGGCGGTCACCGTCACCCAGATGGCGGGCCAGCGCCGGAGTCTGAGCAGCTCGGCGCGCATCGACCGGGTCAGGGCGTTCATCGGAGGGCTCCCGTCTCGGACCCCGTCACGGGCCCGGTCACGGGCCCGCTGTCGCTCATCGGTTCCTGGTCGGGTCGGGTCAGCTCGAAGAAGACCTCCTCGAGAGTGCGCTCGGCGACGACGGCCTCGTGCAGGTCGACACCGTCGGCGACGAGGGCCCGCACCACCTCGGGCGTGCACTCCGCGGCCAGGTCCAGGAGCACGGCGCCGCCCTCGAGCCGGACCGACTCGGTGAACCGCATGGCGACGGCCAGCGCACGCTCGACGGGAGTGGCCACGATCCTCAGCCGGCGACCGCCGCGCAGCTCGGCCACGGTGGACTCCGTCAGCAGTCGCCCTCCGGAGATCACGCCGACCCGGTCGCAGATCTCCTCGACCTCGGCCAGCAGATGGCTCGACAGCACCACGGTCCGGCCGCCCTGCGCCAACTCGACCATGAGCGCTCGCATGTCGGCCATCCCGCCGGGGTCGAGGCCGTTGGTCGGCTCGTCGAGCACGATCAGCTCGGGGTCGCCCATCAGAGCGGCGGCCACGCCGAGCCGCTGCTTCATGCCCAGCGAGTACGTCTTGAACCTGTCACGGGCGCGGTCCGCGAGGCCGACCCGCTCGAGGGCCGATGCGACGACCGAGTCCGCGAGGCCGCGGTAGCGCGCCATCACCTGGAGGTTCGCCAGCCCGGAGAGGTAGGGGTAGAAGCCCGGCCCCTCGATCAGCGCGCCGACCCGGGCGGTCGCCGTCGGGTCGCCGGCCGCCCGGCCGAGCACCCGTGC
>JBAUWD010000529.1:0-3930 GCA_049583575.1 Nocardioides sp. | reverse complement strand
GGCCTGCTCGAGCGGCGCGAGCGGGCGGTCGTTCTTGGCCGCGTGCCGAGCGCGGAGCGCGTCGTAGTCCTCCTGGACGCCGGCGAGGAGCGAGGCCCGCTGCCGCTCGTCGAGCAGCGCGGCGGTGACGGGCACCGAGCGCGACGCGTCCTTGACCCAGACCACGGGACCGTCGTACTTCGGGTCGACCTTGACCGCGGTGTGCGCGCGTGACGTGGTGGCGCCTCCGATCAGCAGCGGCAGCGTGAAGCCCTGCCGCTGCATCTCGGCGGCGACGTTGACCATCTCGTCGAGGCTCGGCGTGATCAGTCCGGACAACCCGATCATGTCGGCGCCCACCTCGCGGGCGGTGTCGAGGATCTTCTGGGCCGGCACCATGACGCCGAGGTCGATGACCTCGTAGTTGTTGCACTGGAGCACGACGCCGACGATGTTCTTGCCGATGTCGTGCACGTCGCCCTTGACCGTCGCCGTGACGATCGTGCCGTTGGTGTCCTTCCGGGTGGCCAGCTCGGGGCGGTCGAGCTTCTCCTGCTCGATGAAGGGGATCAGGTAGGCGACCGCCTTCTTCATCACCCGGGCGCTCTTGACCACCTGGGGCAGGAACATCCTGCCGGAGCCGAAGAGGTCGCCGACGACGTTCATCCCGTCCATCAGCGGCCCCTCGATCACCTCGATCGGGCGGCCGCCGTCGTCGGCGATCTGCCGGCGCAGCTCTTCGGTGTCGCCCTCGACGTAGGTGTCGATGCCCTTGACCAGCGCGTGGGTGATCCGCTCGCGCAGGGGCAGCTCGCGCCACTCCTCGGTGGCCTCCTCACCGACGCCGGCCTCGATGTTGAAGCGCTCGGCGATCTCCAGCAGCCGCTCGGCCGCGTCGGGCCGCCGGTCGAGCACGACGTCCTCGATGCGCTCCCGAAGCTCGGGGTCGACCTGGTCGTAGACCACGAGCGCGCCGGCGTTCACGATGCCCATGTCGAGTCCTGCGGCGATGGCATGGAAGAGGAACACCGCGTGGATCGCCTCGCGCACGGGGTTGTTGCCGCGGAAGGAGAAGCTGACGTTGGAGATGCCACCGGACACGCGCGCGCCGGGGAGGTTCCCCTTGATCCAGCGGGTGGCCTCGATGAAGTCGCGACCGTACGTCGCATGCTCCTCGATGCCGGTCGCGACGGCGAAGACGTTGGGGTCGAAGATGATGTCCTCGGCCGGGAACCCCACCTGCTCGGTGAGGATCCGGTAGGCCCGGGCGCAGACCCGGGTGCGACGCTCGAGGCTGTCGGCCTGGCCGTCCTCGTCGAAGGCCATCACCACCGCGGCCGCGCCGTACCGGCGGCACAGGCGGGCATGCTCGACGAAGGTCTCCTCGCCCTCCTTCAAGGAGATGGAGTTGACGATCGCCTTGCCCTGCACGCACTTGAGCCCGGCCTCGATCACCTCCCACTTGGAGGAGTCGACCATCACCGGCACCCGCGAGATGTCGGGCTCGGAGGCGACGAGCTTGAGGAAGCGGTCCATCGCGGCGACGCCGTCGATCATCCCCTCGTCCATGTTGACGTCGATCACCTGCGCACCGGCCTCGACCTGCTGGGCCGCGACCGAGAGTGCCGCGTCGTAGTCACCGTCCTTGATCAGCTTGCGGAAGCGGGCCGATCCGGTGATGTTGGTGCGCTCGCCGACGTTGACGAACAGGCTCTCCTCGGTGACCGTCACCGGCTCGAGTCCGGACAGCCTCAGCGCAGGCCGGATCTCGGGAACGGCGCGCGGCGCCACACCCTTGGCCGCGTCGGCGATCGCCGCGATGTGCTCGGCCGTCGTCCCGCAGCAGCCGCCCACGATGTTGACCAGGCCGCTGGTCGCGAACTCCCCGAGCACCCCGGCCATGTCGCCCGGCGTCTCGTCGTACTCCCCGAAGGCGTTGGGCAGGCCGGCGTTGGGGTGCGCCGAGACGAACGTGTCGGCGACCCGCGAGAGCTCGGCGACGTACGGCCGGAGCTCCGCGGCACCGAGCGCGCAGTTGAGCCCCACGGCGAGCGGCCGGACGTGACGGACGGAGTTCCAGAACGCCTCCGTGACCTGCCCCGAGAGGGTCCGGCCGCTGGCGTCGGTGATCGTCCCCGAGATGATGACGGGCCACCGCCGAGCGTGCTCGTCGAACAGCGTCTCCAGCCCGACGATCGCGGCCTTGGCGTTCAGGGTGTCGAAGATCGTCTCGACGAGCAGGATGTCGGCACCGCCGTCGACGAGACCGCGCGCCTCCTCGTGGTAGGCCTCCACGAGCTCGTCGAAGGTCACGTTGCGGGCGCCCGGGTCGTTGACGTCCGGCGAGATCGAAGCGGTCTTGGAGGTCGGACCGAGCGAGCCGGCCACGTACCGGGGCCGGTCGGTGGTCGAGACGGCGTCGGCCGCCTGACGGGCCAGCGCGGCCGCGGCGACGTTCAGCTCGTAGGAGAGGTCCTGCAGCCCGTAGTCGGCCTGGGAGATGCGGGTGCCGTTGAAGGTGTTGGTGCAGATGATGTCCGCACCGGCCTCGAGGTAGTCCCGGTGGATGCCTCGGATCACGTCGGGGTTGCTCAGCGACAGCAGGTCGTTGTCGCCGCCGAGGTCGCCGTCGTACGACGCGAAGCGCTCGCCGCGGTAGTCCGCCTCGGCGAGCCGGTGCGCCTGGATCATGGTGCCCATCGCGCCGTCCAGCACCAGGATCCGCTCGCGGAGCAGGTCGGTCAGCTCCGCGGAGACGTCGGGGCGGTGCGACTCGGACACGACACTCCTCTCGAGGGTCACCAGCCTAGGAACGGCGTCCGGGTGACGGACCCGGTTCCCGCATCGTGACACCGGAGCGAGGACCCGGCGAAATCCCGGCGCGCCGACCTGAGCGGCGACGTGGCATGGGTGACTACTGTTGTCGAGTGATCGAGATCGAGGAGATCGACGACCTGGTGGAGCCCGTCGTCATCGCCGCCTTCGAAGGCTGGAACGACGCCGCCGACGCAGCGTCCTCGGTGATCGACCATCTGATCAAGGTGTGGGACGCGCGCGTCATCGGCGCCATCGACCCCGAGGAGTTCTACGACTTCCAGGTCAACCGGCCGGTCGTCGGCGTCGACGAGCTCGGTCACCGCCGGATCACCTGGCCGAGCACCCAGCTGGCCGTGGCCTCGCCACCCGACCTCGACCGCGACGTGATCCTGGTCCGCGGCATCGAGCCCAACATGCGGTGGCGCCAGTTCTGTGCCGAGGTCCTGGCCGCCTGCGACGACCTCGGCGGCGAGCTCGTGATCACGCTCGGTGCTCTGCTCGCCGACACTCCGCACACTCGCCCGATCCCGGTGTCGGGTACGGCGACGGAGCCCGACCTGGTGGACCGGCTCAAGCTCGAGCAGTCGACGTACGAGGGGCCGACGGGCATCGTGGGCGTGTTCCAGGACGCCTGCGTCCGGCTCGACGTGCCCGCCGTGTCGTACTGGGCCGCCGTCCCCCACTACGTCGCACAGCCGCCCTGTCCCAAGGCGACCCTCGCGCTGATCGGGCAGCTCGAGGACCTCCTCGAGGTGAGCATCCCGCTGGGCGAGCTCCCCGAGCTCGCACGCGCCTGGGAGCGCGGCGTCGACGAGCTCGCCGAGGAGGACGAGGACGTCGGCGACTACGTCCGCGCGCTCGAGGAGACCCGCGACACCACGGACCTGCCGGAGGCCACCGGCGAGGCGATCGCGCGGGAGTTCGAGCGCTACCTGAAGCGACGTACCGAAGAGGGCTGATCGGGGGCGGCGCCACCTCGGACCTCGTCAGGTGAGGCGGACGAGCCCGCGCCCTTGCGCCGCTGAGCCTCAGAGCGCCAGGCCCAGCGCGGCGTCGACGACCCGGGAGATGCTCGCTCCGGCGTCCGGGTCGCCGGTCTCGGCGAGCCCGCGGGCGCCGAGCGTGGCATCGACC
>JBAUWD010000528.1:0-2601 GCA_049583575.1 Nocardioides sp. | reverse complement strand
CCGGACCGCACCGCGACGACGCCGGCAGCGGCCGCGATCACCGCCGAGGCCACGAACGGCCAGCGCAGCCACCAGCGCCAGCGCGGCGTCACGGCGTACAGGATCCCGCCCAGCCCCGCGAGCGGCGCGAACACGACGACGACGTGGACGATGAGCGGGTGCAGGGGCAGGCCGTTGAAGGTCACAAGGGAAAGGTACGACGCCACTCGGCATCCGGTTCGGCATAGCCTGTGCCCCATGCCGCCCGCCGCCCACGACTACACCGACGACCTCCGCCTGGCGCACCTGCTGGCCGACGACGCGGACTCCATCACCACGACCCGCTTCCGGGCGCTCGACCTGCACGTGATGAGCAAGCCCGACCTCAGCCCGGTGACCGACGCCGACCACGCGGTCGAGGAGTCGATCCGGCGCACCCTCTCACGGGCCCGCTCGCGCGACGCGGTGCTCGGCGAGGAGCACGGCAGCACCGGCCACAGCCAGCGCCGCTGGGTGGTCGACCCGATCGACGGCACCAAGAACTTCCTCCGCGGCGTGCCCGTGTGGGCCACCCTGATCGCGCTCGTGGTCGATGACGAGGTCGTGCTCTCGGTGGTCTCCGCGCCGGCGCTGCAGCGACGCTGGTGGGCCTCGGGAGGCAACGGCGCCTGGACGGGGCGGTCGCTGCTCAAGGCGACGCGCTGCCAGGTCTCCGACGTACGCCGCCTCGAGGACGCCTCGCTGTCCTACTCGTCGTTGTCCGGCTGGGAGGAGCGCGGGCGGACATCGGACTTCCTGTCGCTGATGCGCCGCTGCTGGCGGACCCGCGCGTACGGCGACTTCTGGTCGTACATGCTCCTCGCCGAGGGCGCGGTCGACCTCGCGGCCGAGCCGGAGCTCGAGCTGCACGACATGGCGGCCCTCGACGTGATCGTGCGCGAGGCCGGCGGCCGGTTCACCTCGCTCGACGGCACCGACGGCCCGTTCGGCGGCAACGCCCTCGCCTCGAACACCCATCTCCACGACGCCGCGCTGTCGTTCCTCGGATCACTGCCCGATGACGACGACGATCCCGACTCGCCGCGGCGGCCCGCCGGCTCGGTCCATGACCTTTCCTCGCGGAGGCCACGCGAGGAGGGCTAGCCTCGGGGTAGCCGATCCCGACGCGTGAGGAGCCACGATGCGCATCAGCGACCTGCTCAGCGGAAAGTCCATCGACCATGTGGTCACGGTGTCCCCCGACGCCTCCGTGCGCGACCTGCTCCAGCTGCTCGCCGAGCACAACATCGGTGCCCTCGTGGTGAGCAACGACGGCGAGTCCGTCGACGGGATCGTCAGTGAGCGGGACGTCGTACGCCGTCTCGCCGGCAGCGCCGCGGACGCCGTGCTCGACGGGACGGTCGGCGCGATCATGACCAGCGACGTCCAGACCTGCGACCCGCAGACTCCCGTGGACGAGCTGCGCGCCGTGATGACCGAGCGCCGGATCCGCCACGTCCCCGTGGTCTCCGACGGCAGGCTGGCGGGCATCATCTCCATCGGCGACGTCGTCAAGTCCTCCCTCGACCAGCTCCAGTTCGAGCGGGACCAGCTCGACAGCTACTTGCACCAGACGTAGGGCCCCACGCCCCGGCTCCGCGTCCGACCGGCTCCCAGGCGCGGAGGACCTCCGTGGGCCCGTAGGCTCACCAGGCATGACAACGGACCAGCCCGAGCGCGACAAGCCCGAGATCGACTTCCCCGACTACGACCCACCCGCAGAGCTGATGGTCGACGACCTGATCGAGGGCGAGGGTGAGGAGGCGGTCGCCGGTTCGACCGTGAGGGTGCACTACGTCGGCGTCGCGCACTCCACCGGCGAGGAGTTCGACGCGTCGTACAACCGGGGGGCGCCGCTGGAGTTCCGGCTCGGCGTCGGGCAGGTGATCGCCGGTTGGGACACCGGCGTGCAGGGCATGCGGGTCGGTGGGCGCCGGCAGCTGGTGATCCCACCGCACCTGGGGTACGGCGACCGCGGGGCCGGCGGCGTGATCGGGCCGGGCGAGACGCTGATCTTCGTGTGCGACCTGGTCGAGGTGCGCTGAGCCGTCGCCTGCGGGCGCGGGGGTCTAGCCCACGCGCACGCGTCGCCCGGCGCACTCCACGACGTCCCCCACCGCGAGCTGGCGGCCGCGGCGGGTCTCGACGTCCCCGTTCACCCGCACCAGCCCTCGCGCCAGCAGACCCTTCGCGTCGGCGCCGGTGTCGACCAGGTCGGAGAGCTTGAGGAACTGTCCGAGCCGGATCGACCCCTCCTGCAGCGGTACGACGACGGGCTCGCTCATCGGTCCTCCCCGGTCATGCGTCCATCCTCCTCGGCTCAGCTCACCAGGACCGCGACGGTGTGGATCACCACGCCGACCAGGCCGCCGACGATCGTGCCATTGATCCGGACGAACTGCAGGTCGCGGCCCACGTGGAGCTCGATCCGGCGGGCGGCCTCCTTGCCGTCCCAGCGCGCGATGGTGTGCGTGATGACCGCGGTCACCTCGGCGCCGTACCGCGCGACCGCGAAGACCGCGAGGTCGGCGGCCGTGCCGTCGAGGCGGGCCCGGAGCTGGTCGTCGTCGCGCAGCTGCGCGC
>JBAUWD010000527.1:0-2638 GCA_049583575.1 Nocardioides sp. | reverse complement strand
TCCCAGGGGTCGGGCGCGCGGCGGTAGATCCGGCCGGCCGCCTCGCTGAGCCGCTCGATGGCGCGACGCGTCGCGCGGTATCCGGGGGCGGCCTCGACCCTGGTGGGCTCGAGCCATCCCTGCGCGGTCATCCGTGAGATGGCGGTCCGCACCGCCGGGGCCGCGATCCCGACCGGTTCCAGGAGCCGGATCAGCGAAGCCACTGGTGCCTGGTCACCCCGCGAACGGAGGTGGTCGCCGTACACGTCGAAGAGGGCCGAACGGGCGCGCATGCGGTCACTGTGCCAGTCCCGGGCCGGGGTTCGCGGGCGGGCCCGGACCCGATGAGGGATAATGGCCACGCATCGGCGTGTGGGGGGCCCACCTTTCCGCACGCCTGGGTCCGAACAACAAGAAGAGGTGCGCGGATGGCGGCAATGAAGCCGCGGACAGGTGACGGTCCGCTCGAGGTCACCAAGGAAGGCCGCGGCATCGTGATGCGTGTGCCTCTCGAGGGCGGTGGCCGGCTGGTCGTCGAGCTCAACGCCGAGGAGGCCGGCGCACTCGGAGATGCCCTGAAGGACGTCGTGGGCTGAGGTGCCCGCGACCACCGCGACCCTCCCGCCCCAGGTCTCCCCGCCCGCGTTCGCGCTGAGTGGCCTGCCCCCGCACGAGCTCGCCGGGGTGGAGGTGGTCGCCTACCCGTTCACGACGTACGACGGTGTGCCGGTGCTCGATCCCGGTGCCGATGCGGCCGGCGAGGCCCTCGGCGTCGACCTGTTCTCCGTGCTCGAGGGCGAGCGGGCGGAGGGAAAGGGCGGCGAGGTCGTGCGGGTCCCCGTCGGCGGCGCGCCCGGCAACCCGACCCTCCGGCTGGTCCTGCTGGTGGGCCTCGGCGAGGAGTCCGCGCGAGACTTCCGTCGGGCCGGCGCCGCCGTCGCACGCGCGACGTTCGACCGCGACACGGTCGCCACGACGATCGCCGCCTCCGGCGACTCCGACGCGCTCACGGCGTTCGTGGTCGGGGCCATGCTCGGGTCGTTCGTGTTCCACTGGCGCTCGCAGGGGCCGCAGCACGAGCCGCCTCGTCGCATGGTGCTCGCCGGCCTGTCCGCGAGCGACCACTCCGCCGACCTCGAGCGCGGGCTCGAGCTCGGCGGTGCCGGGTGGCGCGCGCGCATGCTCGCCACCGTGCCCTCCAACCTGAAGTCGCCGCAGTGGCTCGCCGAGCAGGCCGAGCTCCTCGCTGCCGAGCACGGGCTCGCCTGCGAGGTGTGGGACGAGGCCCGGCTCGCCAAGCAGGGCTTCGGCGCCGTCGTGGCCGTCGGTCGGGCGTCGGCGACGCCGCCCCGGCTGATCCGGCTCGACTACTCGCCGCCCACGTCGTCGCGCCGAGCCCCACGCGTGGTGCTGGTCGGCAAGGGCATCACGTTCGACTCCGGTGGTCTCTCCATCAAGCCCGGCGAGGCCATGACGAACATGAAGCGCGACATGACGGGTGGCGCCGTGGTGATGGCCGTGATGGCCGCGCTCGGCCGGCTCGGCTGCCCGCTCCGCGTCACGGCACTGGTCCCCGCCGCGGAGAACGCCATCAGCGGCAACGCGCTGCGCCCCGGTGACGTCGTCACCCACTTCGGCGGCCGCACCAGCGAGGTGCTCAACACCGACGCCGAGGGCCGGCTGGTCATCGCCGACGCGATGGCCTACGCCGTGGAGAAGCTCGACCCGGCCGTGCTGGTCGACGTGGCGACGCTGACGGGCGCGATCAGGGTCGCGCTGGGCCAGTGGCTCGGCGGTTTCTTCGCCAACGACGAGGCGCTGGCGGCCCGGCTCTTCGCCGCCGGTGCCTCGTCGGGGGAGCCGCTGTGGCGGATGCCGCTGGAGCCCGACTACGAGGACACCTTGTCGTCCAACGTCGCGGACGCCAAGAACTCCCCGGGCGGGCCCGGTGCCATCACCGCCGCGCTCTACCTGCAGCACTTCGCGGGCGACGTCCCGTGGGCCCACCTCGACCTGGCGTCCGCGGGTGACACGCCGGCCGACTCCTTCGAGTGGACGACCGGCCCCTCGGGGTTCGGCGCCCGCGCCCTGCTCGACTGGCTGACCGGTCCCGATCCGCTCGCCGGGATCGGCGCATGACCGATCCGCGCCCCGCGAGCGGCGTCCCAGCGGCCCGTCCTCGCTCCGGCCTCACGGTCCGCTGGTCGCTGGCCGACGCCCCGGAGGGAGTGGAGGAGGCGCTGGCCGCCTACATCGCGGACACGTCGTACGACCGGTTCAGCGCGCTGCCGGGGCTCGCTTTCAAGACCTGGCAGATGGTGCCCGGGGAGTGGTTCGAGGGGTGCTACGTCTTCGCCGACGACGCGACCCGCGCCGACTTCCAGGAGGAGTTCAGCGCAGGCGCGGCAGACGCCCCCGGGTCGGTCATCATCGGCAGCCCACCCGTCCTCATCGAGGCCTGCGCGGTCGTGGCGATCGCCGAGGGCCCGGCCGGCTTCCACCCCACCCGCTCCTGACCGCGCCGTTGCGTCGGACCCACCCGACAGCTCGGCGCCCGGCTCTCACGCCCTGCCTGAGGCTTCCTCGCAGCTCGCGCGCTGTGTGACCGTCCGTGGCCGCGTCACGGGGCGCCGCGCGCTCACGCTTCGCAAGCCCTGCC
>JBAUWD010000526.1:0-4079 GCA_049583575.1 Nocardioides sp. | reverse complement strand
TCGTGACACTGGACGGCATGAGCCGCCCGCCTCGCTTCGTGCCGGTGGCCGGCTGCTCCGTCGGGCGTCAGCGCGTGGACCTCGCGGCCGGGGTGTTCGCGGCCGAGCTGCTCCTGGACCGGCCGCTCGCGCACCGGGAGACCTGCATGTTCGAGCTGTCCGTCGAGCTCGCCGAGCCGTCGAGCGAGACCTGGTTCGACCACTACGCGGCCCGCCGGATCGGTGAGCTGCTGGTCTGGGTCCGCTTCGACACGTCGCGGCGGCCGGCCCGGGTCGAGCGGTACACGCGGGTCGACGGCTCCGAGGACAGCGAGGTGATCCCGCTCGGCGCCGGCGCCGGCGCCCATGCACTCGCCCGTGGCTTCGGGCCGGGCATCCTGGGCATCCGCTGGGAGTGGTGAGTGCCCTCGGCGCGTGACGTGCTCGTCGTACGGCCCGGGCCACTAGGTTCAGCGCTGTGCGGGTGATGCTGGCCCTGGGTGGGAACGCCATGACGAACGCCGACGGCCGGGCCCGGCCGGAGGACCAGATCGCCGCGGCCGAGGTCGCGACGGCGGCGGTGGCCGAGCTGCTCGCCGACGACCACGACGTGGTGATCACCCACGGCAACGGTCCCCAGGTGGGCAACCTGCTGGTCAAGAACGAGCTGGCCGCGGCCGTCGTACCCCCGGTCCCGCTCGACTGGTGCGGCGCGCAGACCCAGGCGACGCTCGGCTTCGTGCTGATGGACGCCCTGGACGCCGCGCTCGCCGGGCGCGGGATCGAGAAGCGGTCCGCCACCGTGGTCACCCGCACCCTCGTCGACCCGAACGACCCGGGCTTCGTGCGGCCGACCAAGCCGATCGGCCGGTTCCTGCCGGCGGACGAGGCGCGACTGCTCGTGGAGCACGGTGAGACCTGGGAGGACCGCGGCGAGAGGGGCTGGCGCCGCGTCGTGGCCTCGCCCGAGCCGCTCGACATCATCGACGCCCCCGCCGTGCTGGCCCTGATCGAGGCCGGCTTCGTGGTCGTCGCCAACGGCGGGGGAGGGATCCCGGTGCGCAGGCGCGCGGACGGCTCGCTGTCCGGCGTCGAGGCGGTGATCGACAAGGACCTCGGCGCGGCGCTGCTCGGCGTGCTCGTGGGGGCCGACCTCCTGGTCGTCGCGACCGACGTACCCCAGGCGGTGCTGCGCTTCGGGACGCCGGAGGCGGAGCCGCTGGGCCGCGTCGGGCTCCGCCGGATGCAGGAGTACGCCGAGCAGGGGCACTTCGCCAGCGGGTCGATGGGGCCGAAGGTCGACGCCGTCTGCCGGTTCGTCCAGGGCACCGACCAGCCGGGCCTCATCACCAGCCTGGACCGGATCGTGGACGCCGTCTCCGAGGTGGGCTCGACCGGCACCGTCGTCGTACCCGACTGAGCCGTGCGAGGATCGGCCCATGCCGTCCGCGATCGAGGTACGCAAGGTCCCCCTCCACTCCGTGTCCGACGCGTCGGAGCTCACGAGGCTGATCGACGACGGCGTGATCCACGCCGACCGCGTGATCGCGGTCATCGGCAAGACGGAGGGCAACGGCGGGGTCAACGACTACACGCGGATCATCGCCGACCGGGCGTTCCGCGAAGCGCTGCTGGCCCGCGGTGCGGAGGCCGGGGCGGTCCGGGACATCCCGATCGTCTGGTCGGGCGGCACCGACGGCGTGATCAGCCCGCACGCGACGATCTTCGCGACGGTGCCCGACGACGAGGTCGAGCCGAGCGACGAGCCGCGCCTGACCGTCGGCTTCGCGATGAGCGAGCCGCTGCTGCCGGAGGACATCGGCCGCCGGGCGATGATCGAGAAGGTCGCGGCGGTGGTCCGGGTCGCCATGGAGCGGGCCGGGATCACCGACCCCGCCGACGTGCACTACGTGCAGACCAAGACCCCGCTGCTGACGATCGACACGATCCGCGACGCCCGGAGCCGCGGGCACGACGTCTTCACCGAGGACACCTTGACCTCGATGGACGTCTCCAACGGCGGTACGGCGCTCGGGATCGCGGTCGCGCTCGGCGAGATCGACATGCCGTCGGACGACGACGTGCTCCGTGACCGGTCGCTGTTCTCCTCCGTCGCCTCGTGCTCGTCGGGAGTCGAGCTCGACCGCGCGCAGGTCGTGGTGGTGGGGAACGCCCGCGGCATCGGCGGCCGCTACCGGATCGGCCACGCGGTGATGCGGGACGCCCTCGACGCCGACGGCATCTGGGACGCCATCCGGTCCGCCGGCCTCGACCTGCCCGAGCGGCCGCACCCCTCGGACCTCGACGGCCGGCTCGTCAACGTCTTCCTCAAGTGCGAGGCGTCGCAGGACGGTCACGTCCGCGGGCGTCGCAACGCGATGCTCGACGACTCCGACGTCCACTGGCACCGGCAGATCAAGGCCGCGGTCGGCGGCGTGACCGCCGCGGTGACCGGCGACCCTGCCGTGTTCGTCTCCGTCTCGGCGGCCCACCAGGGTCCCGAGGGCGGCGGCCCCGTCGCCGCCATCGTCGACCTCGGCTGACCCGAGTCGGCGCAAACAGGCAACGAAAACACGCCGAGTCGGCGCAAACGGGCAACGAAAACACGCCGAGTCGGCGAAGACAGGCGTCGAAAATGCGCCGAGTCGTCATGTGACAACTCGGCGAGAGACCTCGCCCGTACGACGGGGCCAGGCCGCGGCCACCGGCGTCCCCGGGCGGCTCCGGGCGCGTCCGATCGCCCCCGTGTGCCCCGACCCGCGGCGCCGTGGCCGACCCGGGGCCCTGCCAGGATGAGGGCATGACGGAGTCCAAGCCGATCCACACCTGGCTCACCGACATGGACGGCGTGCTCGTGCACGAGGAGGACCCGATCCCGGGCGCGGCGGAGTTCATCGAGGCGCTGAAGGCCAGCGGCCTGAAGTACCTGCTGATCACCAACAACTCGATCTACACCCGCCGAGACCTGCGCGCCCGACTCCTCGGCAGCGGCATCGACGTGCCGGAGGAGAGGATCTTCACCTCGGCCCTGGCCACCGCCGACTTCCTCCACGAGCAGCGCCCCGGCGGCTCGGCGTACGTCGTGGGGGAGTCCGGGCTGATCACCGCGATGCACGACATCGGCTACGTGATGACCGACCGCAACCCCGACTACGTCGTCCTCGGCGAGACGCGCACCTACTCCTTCGAGGCCATCACCCGGGCGATCCGCCTGATCGAGAGCGGCGCCAGGTTCATCGCCACCAACCCCGACCCGAGCGGCCCCAGCCATCAGGGCACGCTCCCGGCGACGGGCTCGGTCGCCGCCCTGATCAGCACGGCGACCGGCCGCCAGCCCTACTTCGTGGGCAAGCCCAACCCGCTGATGATGCGCAGCGCGCTCAACCGCATCGAGGCGCACTCCGAGACGACCGTGATGGTCGGCGACCGCATGGACACCGACATCGTCAGCGGCCTGGAGGCCGGCCTGCGGACCATCCTGGTGAGCACCGGCTCCACGAGGCCCGACCAGGTGCCGACGTTCCCCTACCGGCCGACCCGGGTCGTGGACTCCGTGGCCGACCTCGTCGACCTGGTCGCCGAGCGCGCCTGAGCCGTCCTCAGGTCGCGGGCTCGTCGAGCCAGCCGCGGATCGACTCGCTGTGCTCGCCCAGCAGCGGCGGCGCCAGGTGGGTCTCGCGGCCGCCGGAGTGGGCGTTGTCGTCGAACCGCAGCGGCGACCCGGTCAGCTGCAGCGGACCGTACGACGGGTGGGTCACGTCGAGCACCAGCCCCTGCGACCGCACCTGGTCCCACGCGTAGACGTCGTCCAGCGAGCGCACCTTGCCGGCCGGGATGCCCGCACCCAGCAGCAGGTCCAGCCAGTGCTCGGCCGGCTCGGTCGAGAAGACCGCCTCGATCGCGGCGACCAGCTCGTCGCGGTGGGCCACCCGCTCGCGGTTGGTGCGGAACCGCTCCTCGTCGGCGTCGAGCCCGACGGCGGCCGCGAACCGCCGCCACAAGCCCTCCGACCCGACGGCCACCTGCACCGGCGAGGTCCGGCTCTCGAACATCCCGTACGGCGCGATCGCCGGGTGGTGGGCGCCGGCGATGCCCGGGAC